>JACDOL010000040.1 GCA_017656165.1 Desulfotomaculum sp. | reverse complement strand
AGGATGAGAGGGGAAGTAGGTATTTATCCCTGTCTCTCATCCAACAACCACCCTTATACTAGATTTTACCATTATCATAAAATCAATCAGCAATGTAGATGACAAATATACATCATTTTTTAATTTTAAATTTTATCATGCCCAGTAAAAACATTAATCCACCTAGGGCGCCAACTTCTTTAAAATTATCGCTGATAAAAATACTGACTCCTATTGTTATAAAACCGGCTAACCTTAAAAACCACTGGATTTTAGGCCACAATTGCAACAACTCCCGTTTATTACTGTTCTTATCTACCTGTATATGAGTACCGAGCACTTGGCGTGTCTTACCACCCGGTTGCTGACACTTCCCATTATATAGCCCCTTAATTCACCCAATCCACGGCTTCCCATAACTATTAAATCAAATGCTTCTTGTTCAGCTAATTTGCAGATTTCATCCGCTGGGTTGCCTATTTTTAGTTCTGTTTTAACTGTTATGTCATTTTTCTTTAGATCCCACTTAAATTTAGTAAGAATTTGCTGACCTTCTTTAATGTACTCATTAATAAGGTCATTCTCAATACTGCCTAGCCGGTCGGAGTACTCACCCATGTAAGTAGAAAGCGGAGTTACAACATGCAGGATTGTTAATTCTGCCCCTAGTTTTTCTGCCAGGCCTGCGGCATGGGCCGCAGCATTTTTTGAGCGTTCCGATCCATCAACCGGAGATAGTATTTTTTTGTACATTGCAATGCCTGTCCTCCCGTTTTTTATATTTTTTTCGAAGGCAGGGATGAAAACTCCTGCTGTTTACCTAATTTTATAGTAAGGTTAAATAAATATATAGAAGTTCAAAAGTGTACATAATAGTAGGGCAAGTAGAATAGTATTTGTATCATGACCGCATTTTGTATAGAGTGTACAAAGTGTTTTACTTGTTATTTTTTTTTCATTCTTTTGCAGTATCAGGCAGGATTCCCGTTTTTAATATCGAATATGAAGGATTGACTAAATTTTATAACAAGTTTGAACAGCAGCAAATTTATAATAACTATTGTAAATAATAATAATAATAATAATATACTTTGCAGCAGTTAAAAATATTTTATATCTAAACATTAATTATACTTGTCAAAATTAAAAAAGAATGTTATTATTTACACAAGCTAATTAATTAATTCGGCAAATCCAGGTTTTGAGTCTTGAAATTGATTTTCGCTAAAATATAGTATATATAGATTTTTTTTAACATATTGTGTTCGCAAGTTCACAATCCCTTATACGGGTAAATGTATTAAGATAATTAATAAATTACATAGCTATAGCTGGGGGGAGGGGGAATCGATGTCAGGGGCAGAAACTGTGAGAAAGTATGACCCTGAATTTACAAAGAAAGTTTATCAAATGGATAATGGCAAATGGGTGAAGATGTGTATGCAGTGCGGTATTTGTCCAACTACATGCACATTAAGGGGTATAATGGACCATTCGCCCAGGCAGATTATTCAGCTGATAAGGGCAGGCGACAAGGAACAAGTTTTACAAAGCAACACCATCTGGATGTGTACGTCATGTTATACATGTTCCTGTCGTTGTCCCCGCGGGGTACCGATGATGGATATAATGCACGACCTGCGGCATTTAGCAGAAGAGGAAGGGTATATTACTAACCAAAGTCACATGGCACAAGTATATTATAATGATGTGGCAAAGCGCGGGCGCATCTGGGAAGGTGGACTAACCCTTAAATACAGTTTGAAATTGGGTGTAGGTAATGCTTTAAAATTGGCACGTGAAATGCAGGATGTAGGTATGGAAATGTTCAAGCACAAAAGGCTGCCAATATTCCCGCCCAAAGGCGTGAAAAATCCTGCTAAACTGCGGGCTGTACTGCAAAAGGCAGCAGCTTTGGCAAAGGAGGAAGGGTAGATGAAATATAACTATTATCCTGGATGTGCTAGTGAAGGAACTGCGCTGGCCAACTATCACGCCTTTCTTGCTGTGGCAGAAAAGTTAGGAATTGAACTGCATGAAATTGAAGACTGGAACTGCTGTGGGGCCACTGTTACTTCCAGTGTTGTTGGAGAATTTCCGGCTCAGGTTTTAGCAGCACGCAATTTGGCGCTTGCCCAAAGACAGCTTGATGGACATGATATCGTAACCACATGCAGTTCGTGCTACGCTATTCTAGGGTTGACTAATAAAAAATTTGCCGATGAAGAATTTAAGAAAAAAGCAAACGAAGCCTTAAAGGAAGATGAATTAGAATATAACGGTAATTTAAATGTAAGATTTCTGCTGGATGTTTTAGTTAATGATGTTGGGGTGGAAAAAATAAAGGCTGCTGTGGAAAAACCGTTAAATGGTTTAAAAGTAGCCGGTTATGTTGGTTGCCAAAGTGTAAAAGCATTGAGGGGGCATTACGATGATCCAGAATACCCTCAATCGTTAGATAAAATTATTAGTGCGTTGGGAGCTGAACCGGTGGAGTTTGAGAACAGTAACAAGTGCTGCACCGGTGCCCTGGCTTTGAGTGCCCCTGACATAACCATTTCAGCTGTGCATCCAATAATTGATGGAGCGGCTAAAGCAGGAGCAGACATAATTGTAACTCCCTGTCCGCTGTGTCAGATGAACTTAGACGCTTATCAGCAAAAGGCAAATAAACAATTTCAAACCAGTCATAATCTTCCTGTGCTGTTTATTACCCAACTGATGGCTTTGGGATTTGGGCTTGGCCGAAAGGAAGCCGGTTTAGACTACTGTATTGTTGCTCCGTACCAGAAGTTATCTAATTGGGCTTAAGAAATAATTATAAAATTTTCTCTATACTTAGCAGGAATTTTTAAGTTAATATTGAATATTTTTAAATAACTAAAACCAGGAAAAATAAGTGCTGTTATTGAAGTAAAGTAAGTACTGTTTGTTAAATTTTTTATCACTGCAAAACTGTAAAGCGATTTGTGACTGATTTAACCTTCACAATTCGACAAGTTTTGCAGTGGATAAAAATAATCTAACTAAATATTAATTGCTTCTTAATTTAATTTTATAAGGAGGTAACAAAATGGCATTAGTTCAACCACATGGTGGGAAGCTAACCCCGGTACTTGCCCCAAAAGAACAGTGGCCTGAATTAGAAGCCAAGGCTAAAACTTTACCCGTTGTTCGCATGACCTCACGTGAAACATCTGATGCTCTTATGCTCGGAATGGGTGCTTTTAGCCCGCTAACTGGCTTTATGAACAAAGAAGACTATGAAAGTGTTGTAAATACTAAGCACCTTGCAAATGGCCTGGCCTGGCCAATTCCTATTACCTTATCCGTTACTAAGGAACAAGCTGCTGAATTGAAAGAAGGCCAAGAAGTAGCGCTGGTTGACGATGAAACAGGTACTTATGTGGGTATTTTAACTGTAGAAGATAAGTACGAGTATGACAAAGTTAAAGAATGTAAGGAAGTATTCTTTACCGATGATGCAGAACATGCCGGTGTGCAAAAAGTAATGGCCCAAGGTGATGTTAACATTGGTGGTAAGCTGGTAACATTTAGCGAACTGGGCTATGACGAAAAGTACGCTGGTTATTATGCACATCCATCTGAAACCCGCAAGCTGTTTGAGGAAAAAGGTTGGAACACTGTTGCAGCTTTCCAAACTAGAAACCCCCTGCATCGTTCTCACGAGTTCCTGTGCAAGATTGGTATGGAAATATGCGATGGTTTGTTCATTCATCCCATTGTTGGTAAGCTGAAGCCCGGTGATATTCCGGCGGAAGTTCGCTTTAAGTGCTACCAAGTTCATATGAAGAACTACTTCAATCCCAATCATGTAGAAATGCGCGTATATCCAATGGAAATGCGCTATGCTGGCCCCAGTGAAGCTATACTGCATGCTATCTTCCGTCAAAACTTTGGCTGCAGCCATATTCTTATTGGCCGCGACCATGCAGGTGTTGGTGACTATTATACACCGTATCAGGCTCAGGAAATGTTTGACCAGTTTAAGCCGGGTGAAATTCTCTGTAAACCTATCAAAGTAACCGCAGCATACTACTGTAAGAAGTGCATGGGAATGGCAACAGAAAAAACCTGTCCGCACGGGCCGGAAGATCGTATTGCCATTAGTGGTACTAAAGTTCGCGCTATGTTTGCAGCTGGTGAACTTCCACCGCTGGAGTTTGGCCGTAAGGAAGTTCTGGAAATCCTCACAGAATACTATCAAAGCCTTAACAAGTAATATACTGCAGCAGCTCCGGCCGAAATTTACCACTACCAGCCATAGAGGGTGGTAAACAAACACCGGTTAAAATAATGCTGCAAAGCTGAGTTAGGTTAGTTGAATTAGGTTAAATAATTAGTTAATTTAAGAGGTCTGGGAGAGAGAAGAATCGTGTCAGGCATACTAGTCCCCCTCTCCCACAGCCTCTATAAAAACTAAAACTAAAGGAATGGGAGGTTAAATTATGCCTAGTTTTGTAATCCAAGAGAAGTGCGATGGCTGCAAAGGGCAAGATAAGACTGCTTGCATGTACATTTGCCCCAACGACCTGATGGTGCTGGACAAAGAAAAAATGAAAGCTTTCAACCGTGACCCGCAATTATGCTGGGAATGCTACTGCTGCGTAAAGATCTGCCCGCAGCAAGCTATTGACGTTCGTGGTTATGCTGATTTTGTTCCTATGGGAGCCAGTGCTGTACCACTGAGAAGTTCCGACAGCATTATGTGGACTGTTAAGTTCCGCAATGGTACAGTTAAGCGCTTTAAGTTCCCCATCAGAACTACTGAAGAAGGAACTGCTAAGCCAGACGGCGGCTACACTGTAGACCAAGAAGATCTGAACAGCCCTGTTCTGTTTACTGAGCCGTATTCACTGGGCCTGGACGAAGTTCCCACCCTGAAGAAGTAAGTAAGATTAATTATTAATGAAATATTACGAACTTACAAAGGAGGTTAATATAAATGCCGGTAAATTTTGAAACTGTTGAAGTCAGTACTGATATTCTTATTCTCGGCGGCGGTATGGCTGCATGTGGTGCTGCTGTTGAGGCCTCTTACTGGGCAAAGAAACATGGTTTGAAAGTAACCTTGGTTGATAAAGCAGCTATGGACCGTTCTGGTGCTGTTGCTATGGGTCTTTCAGCTATCAACCAGTACCTCGGTTTGGCTAAAGGTGAAAATACCGTAGAAGACTACGTTCACTATGTTAAGAACGACTTAATGGGTATAGCCCGTGATGACCTGGTCTACAACATTGCCCGTCACGTTGACTCTTCAGTACACCTGTTTGAAAAGTGGGGTCTGCCCATTTGGAAGAATGAAGAGGGTAATTATGTACGCGGCGGCCGCTGGCAGATCATGCTGAACGGTGAATCCTACAAGGTAATCGTTGCTGAAGCTGCTAAGAATGCCCTGGGTGCTGAAAACATTTATGAGCGTGTATATATCGCAGAACCTCTCATGGATGGCGATAGAATCGCCGGTGCTATTGGTTTCAGCACCCGCGAAGAAAAGATTTATGTATTCAAGGCTAAAGCGGTCCTGGCTGCTATGGGTGGCTGCGTTGGCGTATTTAAGCCTCGTTCCACTGGTGAAGGTTTAGGCCGTTCCTGGTATCCTCCGTTCAGCTCCGGCTCATCCGCTTACTTCACCATGGCTGCTGGTGCTGAAATGACCTGTCAGGAAGTTCGCTTCATTCCTGTACGTTTTAAAGACGCTTATGGTCCTGTAGGTGCTTGGTTCCTGCTCTTCAAGTCTAAGGCTACCAACGCTGAAGGCGGAGAATACATGGTAGAGCGTCGTGATGAACTGGAAAACTGGGGTCCATACGGTAAAGTTAAGCCTATTCCAGCTAACCTGCGCAACTACCTCGGCATGCTGGATGTAGAAGAAGGTAAAGGACCTATCTACATGCAAACTGCTGAGGCTATTGCTAACCTGGCTGCTGAATATAAAGACGACAAGAAAGCATTTAAGAAGAAGATGAAGCAGTTAGAGAGTGAAGCTTGGGAAGACTTCTTGGACATGACTGTATCACAGGCTATCCTGTGGGCTGCTTGCAACATTGCTCCTGAAGAAAAAGCTTCAGAAATTGCTGCTGCTGAACCTTACTTCATCGGTTCACACTCCGGTGCTTCCGGTGCATGGGTAAGCGGTCCGGAAGACATTGCTCCAGATGAGTACAAGTGGGGCTATGAAAACATGACTACCGTTAAAGGCTTGTTTGCAGCTGGTGACGCTTCCGGTGCTTCCAGCCACAAGTTCTCCTCCGGCTCCCACGCTGAAGGCCGTATTGCTGGTAAGGCCATGGTTAAGTTCGTTGTAGAAAACAACGAAGAGCCAAACATTGATCCAGCTAAAGTAGAAGAACTGAAAGAAAAAATCTTGAAGCCCCTTAAAGTATTTGAAGAGAACAAGGACTTTACAACTGATCCAGAAGTTAACCCGAACTACATTATGCCTAAGCAGTACATGTTCCGTCTGCAGAAACTGATGGATGAGTATGCTGGCGGTGTATCTGCTGCATTCAAGACCAGCAAGGCTCTGCTGGAAAAAGGTCTTGAGTACCTGACCATGCTGAAAGAAGACTCAGAAAAATTAGCTGCTCGCGACCTGAACGAGCTAATGAGGTGCTGGGAAAATGTTCACAGAACATTACAGGCTGAAGCTCACATCCGCACTGTTCTGTTCCGTGAAGAAACCCGTTGGCCTGGTTACTACTTCCGTACTGACACACCAAAACTGGATGAAGAAAACTGGAACTGCTTCGTAAACTGCAAGTACAATGCAGAAACAGGCGAGTGGGATATCTTCAAGAAGCCTATCATTAGACTGCTTGAAGACTAAAATAACTAATTAAATATTTCCGTAATGTGGCCCGTGGCCGTTGTGTCACGGGCCAATCTATAGAAGCTATTTTTAACGTTTATAAAATGCTAGCCGCGCTTGCCAGAGATATCAACTGGAGCCCAGCTCATATGTTTATAGGTGATAAGCAATATATGCAAAATTATGCCTATTCAACAACAACTGGAATAGGGGTGAAAAGATGGGTAACAAAAGTGTACTAGTAGTAGGTGGGGGAATGAGCGGTATTTCAGCCGCCGTTGAAGCTGCCGAGGCTGGTTGTGAAGTATACCTGGTGGAAAAAAATTCATACCTGGGGGGAAGGGTTGCACAAATTAACCAGTACTTCCCCAAAATGTGTCCTCCAAACTGCGGTTTGGAAATTAACTTTCAAAGGATAAAAAAGAACCCTAATATTCATTTCTTTACACTGGCAGAAGTTGAGAAAATTTCCGGTCAGGAAGGGAATTTTGACGTAACAATTAAACTTAAGCCGCGTTATGTAAATGAAAACTGTACTGGCTGTGGCAAGTGTACAGAAGTATGCCCAGCAGAGAGAGATGATGAATTTAACTGCGGGATAGGAAAGACTAAGGCTATTTATTTGGCTCACCCGTTTGCTTTCCCGATGAAATATGTAATTGATGCAGCTGCGTGCCAGGGAGATTCCTGTGGCAAGTGCGTTGAAGCATGTGAATACAAAGCTATAGATCTAAATATGGAACCTCAAACTGTGAATATTAACGTAGGGGCCATAATCTGGGCAACCGGTTGGAAACCATATGATATCACTAAACTTAGCAATTATGGTGGGGGCCGGTTTAAAAATGTAATAACTAATTTATCATTAGAAAGAATGGCTGCACTAACTGGTCCTACAGAAGGTAAAATACTGCGTCCCTCTGATGGTAAAGAACCCCAAAATATTGCCTTTGTACAGTGTGCTGGTTCAAGGGACGAAAATCATCTGAAAACATGTTCTTCTGTCTGCTGTATGGCTACTTTAAAGCAGGTTAATTATGTGCGTGAGCAATATCCCGATGCCAATATTACTATTTATTTCATGGATATTAGGGCTATGGGTAAGCATGAAGACTATTACCAAAAGGTGCTGGAAGAGCAGAATGTTAAGTTAATTAAAGGAAAGCCCAGTGAAATTAAGGAAAACCCTGAAAACAACAACCTGCTGGTGCTGGCAGAAAACCAGTTTACACAAGAAGTGGAGACACTTGAATACGACCTGGTTGTACTGGCAACCGGCATGGAACCGGCCACTGCTTCAGATAAGGTGCCGGCTGAGCTGAATTATGATGTAGATGGTTTTGTAATTGATGGACCTCCAACACCTGGCATTTATGCCGCTGGATGTACAAGAAAGCCTGGTGACGTAGCTACTTCAGTTCAAGATGCCACCGCTGCTGTGCTGAAGGCTATACAATCAACGGTGAGGAGGTAGGAAAATGGACAAAAAATATGGTGTATATATTTGTAGTGGCTGCGGTATTGGGGACGCCATGGATATAGATACTCTGGTAGAAGCTGCAGAAGAGAACAATATCCAAGCATGTAAAACCAGCCCCTTCTTGTGCGGTAAAGAAGGCGTTGAAATGATTAAAAAAGACATTGAGGAAGAGGGCATTAATACTATAATTATTGCAGCTTGTTCAGGTCGAGTAAATTATGATGTTTTCGACTTTGGTAATGATAAAATTGTAGAAAGAGTAAATATAAGGGAGCAGGTTGCTTGGGTACACGAACCTGACGGTCCCGATGCAGTAGATGAAGAAGAAGACCATACCGGCAGGCATGCCCAGGACCTTATCCACATGGCCTATGCCAAGGTAAAATCCATGGAACTGCCCGAGCCTTACAAAATTGAAGATCCTTCAAAAACCATTCTGGTAGTAGGGGGCGGATTAACAGGTATTACTGCGGCACTGGAATCTGCCAATGCCGGTTATAAAACAGTGCTAGTAGAAAAAGAAGATAAGCTTGGCGGATGGTTAAACAAAGTATACAAGATGACACCGCTTAGAGCACCCTATACTGACTTGGAAGACCCCAAGGTTGAAGAAAAAGTAAAAGAACTTGAAGACAATCCTAATGTTACAGTTTATACATCAGCTAAAATTAAAAAGATTGCCGGCGGACCCGGTATGTTCGATGCCACTATAGAGGCAAGTGGCAGTGAAGTTACAGAACGGGTAGGTGCCATTGTTTTAGCGGCTGGTTCTATCCCGGTAAAAGACGAGTATCTTACTCATCTTGGATATGGCAAATATAAAAATGTAGTTACTCATGCTGAAGTAGAGGAAATGGCCAAAAATGGCAAGATTGTACGCCCTTCCGACGGCCAGGAGGCTAAGAAGATTGCCTTTATCCAATGTGCTGGATCCAGGGATCCAGAACGACTTCCCTACTGTTCTGCTGCATGCTGTGTAGAAAGCTTAAAACAGGCTATCTATGTAAATGAATTGAATTCTGAGGCTATGACCTATATTTTCTACAAGGACATTCGTGCAGCAGGTACTTATGAACATTTCTATAAAAAGGTTCAAGAAACCGGTGCAGTGTTCATAAAGGGAGAAATTACCGGAATAAAAGAGGCAGATGACGGCACCCTGACAGTTGAATCTGAAGATGTTCTTTTAGGTGGTAAAGCTTCCGTTGAAGGTGTTGACCTGGTAGTTCTGGCTACAGGAATGACACCTAGAACTGCCTTCGGCCAGGAAGTTGAACTGGAAATCTCAGATGATGAGGCAGCTGCTGCCGCTGAAGAGGAAAAAGCACCTGCAGATAATATTATTGCATCTGATATCCTGAACCTGGATTACAGGCAGGGACCTGAACTGCCAACATTAAAGTATGGATTTCCAGATTCTCATTTTATCTGCTTCCCGTATGAAACACGCCGGACTGGTATATATGCAGCAGGATCTGTACGTGCACCCATGGACATGGCTAAGGCAGTAACTGATGCCACCGGTGCGGCACTAAAGGCTATCCAATGTGTTGAATCTACCGCCCGCGGTGCTGCTGTTCACCCAAGAAGTGGTGACCTGTCATATCCTGAATTCAATTTGAACCGCTGCACCCAGTGTAAGCGCTGTACAGAAGAATGTCCCTTTGGTGCTATTAACGAAGATGAGAAAACAAACCCGCTGCCTAATCCCACCCGGTGCAGAAGATGCGGTACATGTATGGGAGCATGTCCGGAGCGCATTATATCTTTCAAGAACTATTCTGTACCAATGATAGGTAATATGATTAAAGCTATTGAAATGCCGGAAGAAGATGAGGAAAAACCGAGAATTCTCGTCTTTGCCTGTGAAAATGACGCTATACCGGCCCTGGATATGGCTGGAATTAACCGCCTAAAGTATAACCCCTGGGTTCGTGTAATACCTGTAAGGTGTTTAGGATCACTGAACCTGGTATGGATAGCTGATGCTATGAGTGAGGGATATGACGGAGTTCTGTTAATGGGTTGTAAGCACGGTGAGGATTACCAGTGTCACTTTATTAAAGGCAGTGAGTTGGCAGAAATACGCTTGTCCAAGGTATCAGAGACACTGGACAGGCTGGGGCTTGAATCCGAGCGTGTTAAAGCCATAGAAGTAAATATTATGGATTATAAGAAGATACCACAAATCCTGGATGAATTTGCTGAAGAGTTGGAAGAACTGGGTCCCAACCCGATGAAAGACTTCTAATAAAAGAAACAAAACTAAGGGAGGCGCCGAAAAGGGGCCTCCCTTAAATTTGACCTAATCCGTTGTAAAATGTTATAGCTTGTTTTATAATATTATTAGTTTGTTGTAAGCTGTATTATTTTGAAGATATGAGAGAGTAAAAGGCAGCATAGAGGTATGACCATCCAGCCATCCTATGGAGTGATACCTGGTAATACTGGGGGTGAGGCTGCAGCTGTCAATGCTTATATTGTAATTAATTATTTGTATAAACAATAATAATATGAGAGGTGTGTTGCAGTGATACCAGAACAGTACCATGCCTTATATGCCATAGTAATATTCTTAGTAACTTATGCTCTAATAATGTCAGAAAAAATTCACCGCTCGGTTGTAGCATTAATGGGTGCCATTTTAGTGCTGTTTGCCGGAGTTATTCATTTTGAAGAAGCAATTCACCATATAGACTGGAACACCATTGGCCTCCTGGTCGGAATGATGATTATAGTTGGTATTACCAGGCGTTCCGGTGTTTTTGAATATGTGGCCATATGGGCAGCCAAAAGAGCTAAGGGTGAACCTATTCGTATTTTGGTGTCCTTAGCTGTTATTACTGCGGTTGGTTCAGCTTTCTTGGACAATGTTACTACTGTGCTGCTGGTTGTCCCGGTTACCTTTTCTATTACTAAAGAGCTTGATGTCAACCCCGTTCCTTTTTTAATTACAGAGATTATGGCATCCAATATCGGTGGTACAGCTACATTAATTGGGGACCCGCCGAACATTATGATTAGCGGTCCCGCGGGCTTAACTTTTATGGATTTTATATATAGTTTAACACCAGTGGTAATCATTATTTTCGCCATTACTATTTTAATACTGCGGAGGATTTTCCGCATCAACACCACAGAAGAGTTAAAACAAAAAATTATGCAGTTTGATGAAAAACAGGAACTTAAAGATGTTGCACTGATGAAAAAATCCTTATTTGTACTGGCTTTGACCATTATCGGGTTTATGTTACACGGTACCCTGCATATAGAAAACTCTATCATAGCACTGGCCGGTGCAACTCTGCTGCTACTCATTACCCGTGAAGAACCGGAGGAAGTATTGTTAACTGTAGAATGGCCAACAATATTCTTCTTTGCAGGACTCTTTGCCGTAGTAGGTTCACTGGAAGTTAATGGCGTCATTGCTGCCATTGCAGAAAAGGCCATTGAAGTTACCGGTGGGGATCTGCTGAAAACAGGATTACTGGTACTTTGGCTGGCAGCTATGGCTTCATCTTTTGTAGATAATATTCCTTTTGTGGCTACAATGATACCAATGATTAAAGAAATGGGACCGGAAGGATTAAAAGTGTTTACAAACCTTGATCCCATCTGGTGGTCCCTGGCACTGGGAGCCTGCCTGGGTGGTAACGGTACCATTATCGGTGCGGCTGCCAACGTTATTGTTGCCGGCTTGGCAGAGAAAAACGGTCATAAAATTACCTTTATGGGGTATATGAAAATAGCATTTCCATTAATGCTATTATCAATAATAATATGTACTGTCTACCTATACCTCTTTTACTGGACTTAATGTTAACTTCAGGCGCCGGCCGGCGCCTGTTTTTTTTAGGAAGATATTATGCTTTTTTAGATTTGTAGATAACAACTGGCCAAAGTATTTACCAGAGAAAACGACAGCCGGCAGGTTCATAGAACGACGGGGTGTAAATACCTTGGCGGTGTGATAAGACCGAAGGTTTTTTATTTAAACTTAGTTTTACTAGAAATAGGAGGAAAGGGCAATTATTTGTAGAAAAAGTAAGACTGGATAAGTTTAATACGGCACGTATTTGAGGTGTTATTGTTGAGGAGAATAAGTATAGACTATCTCAAGCCTGGGATGAGATTAGCTCGATCCATTTGCAGCAGCGGACAGGTGCTTTTAAAAGAAGGAGTTATACTTACAGAAAAATATATCAGCAAGCTAAAGCAGATAAATGTGCCTGCTGTGTACATATATGATGAATTAATTTCTGAGCTGGAAGTAGAAGATGTTATAGCTGATGAGACAAGATTAAAAGCCATTTCTAACATGAAAAAATTTTTTAAAAAAGATACGGCAAATAATAGTGTTAAAAATATAATAGTTCCAAATGAATTATTCAATTCAATAAATGAAATTATGGATGATTTACTGAGCAACAGAAATATCATGGTTAATTTGAGCGATATAAGAAGTGTAGATGATTATGTTTTTGGCCATTCTGTTAATGTATGTGTTTTAGCATTAATTACTGGAATAGCGATGGGATATGATCGCAGAAGGCTTTACAACCTGGCAGTGGGTGCTATGCTGCATGATATTGGAAAAATAAAAGTGCCTAAAAATATTTTAGATAAGCCGGGTAAGCTGACAAAAGAAGAATTTGAAGTAATAAAGAAGCATTCTTTGTGGGGTTATGAAATATTAAAGGCCAATGTGAATATAAATATTACTTCCACTGTAGCGGTTTACCAGCACCATGAGCGCTATAACGGGCAAGGATATCCCCAGGGCCTAAAGGGGAAACAAATTCATGAATTTGCGCAGATAGTGGGACTGGTAGATATGTACGATGCTATAACTGCAAACCGGGTTTACCGTAAAGCTTACCCTCCTCATGAAGCTTTTGAAATGATAGCTGGTTCCGGGGATTACCTTTTTAGGTACGATATTGTTAAAGCATTTTTAAATCACGTAGCTGCTTACCCTGCCGGTACAGTTGTTCAACTGAATTCCGGTGAAACCGGGGTGGTATTAGAAACAGAAAAAGGTATGTCGCTGCGTCCGAAAATTAAGGTGCTTTTTGACCCCGATGGTGTACCGGTAACAAGACCGTTATACATGAATTTAGTTGAATTAAAAGACAGATTTATAGTTAGGGTTCTTGAGGACTACCAAATAGAGCGGTTAAATTTTTGTAAAAGGTAGTGGCGGTTATAATGTTATAAATAGCAGTGAATATGGTATTATTTAAGTAGGAGGTGGTGGCATGTTAAGACGAAAAAAGAGTTTATATCTTGTTTCTGTAATGGTGCTTTTTATCCTGCTGGTAGGTATAGGATGTACGCAAAATAATAATAATAATAATAACGATACATTAAAAAATGAAAGCCCTACCAAAGATAATAAAGCTTATGGCATGTCCCTGTCTGGGCTTGGCCCGAATACCATTGCCAGTATCGTTGAGGAAGCCAGCCCAGCGGTCGTAAAAATAGAAACCGTGGTTGTGGAAGAAGTCAACAACCCTTTTTTAAATGACCCGTTTTTCCGGGAATTTTTTGGTGACAGTTTACCTCCCCAGCAGAGGGAAAGTATGGGACTGGGGTCAGGTTTTATTATATCCAATGATGGTTATGTATTAACAAACGAGCATGTAATTGCCGGTGCCAGGGAAATTTATGTATGGGTAAAAGGTAAAGATAAGCCCATACCTGCTAAGGTGGTTGGTTCAGATTTTGCCCTGGACCTGGCAGTTTTAAAAATAAATGCTGGAAATGATCTGCCAACGCTAAAAATGGGAAATTCTGAAGATGTCAAGGTAGGGCACTGGGTAATAGCCATAGGCAGCCCGTACGGTTTAGAAGATACAGTAACAGTAGGGGTAATAAGCGCTAAAGAGCGGCCGGTTACTGTACAGGGACACCATTTCAAAAACCTGCTGCAAACTGACGCCTCCATTAACCCCGGTAACAGCGGGGGGCCGCTTTTAAATCTCAAAGGTGAAGTGGTAGGAATAAATACTGCTGTAAATGCTGAGGCCCAGGGTATCGGTTTTGCCATACCTACCAGTACTGTTAAAGAGGTTTTAAATGATTTAATAGAAAAGGGTCATGTTGTACGTCCGTGGATGGGCGTACAAATACAAACCGTTACCCCGGAAATTGCAAAATACCTGGGAATTAAGCAGGAATGGGGGGCGCTAATAGCCGGGGTGGTTCCAGGCAGTCCTGCTGATAAAGCTGGTTTACAGCGGGGAGACGTTATCACCGGCTTGGATGGTAAAACAATTAAAAATTCAGACGAGCTGATAGAAATTATTAAATCAAAAGATGTAGGTGATACTCTTAAAGTTGAAGCAATAAGAAACGGTCAAAAGCTCGAACTGTATGTTACAGTTACTGAAAGGCCAGTAAGAAAATATTAATAATTACTGAACTAAACACCGCCGGGAAACCGGCGGTGTTTAGTTATAGGGACACCAGGGAAAGATAACTTTATGAAACTAAAAATACCTTACGGCAGTTCACATTTACAAGTTGATGTTGATGATAAACATATAAGTGGCATTGTAAATCCAGGTGACAGCAGTCCAGCAAATGCCAAGGAAATTATAATTAAGGCCCTAAAAAATCCGCTGGGGACTGAAACACTGTTTAAATTGGCCAATAATATAAACCCGGCAGCTGCCGCAGTAATTATTAGTGATGTAACCAGGCCGGTGCCCTATAATGTAATGCTTCCCCCTGTGCTCGATGAGCTGCACCGGGCCGGCATACAAGAAAAACAGGTGTCAATTGTAATTGGAACCGGCTGTCATAGGTCTAACAGTAAAGAGGAAACCATTAAAGCGCTGGGAGAGAAGATTTACAGCAGTTATAAAATTGTAAATCATAACTGTGATGGAGATTTAACATACTGCGGAACAATGTCAGATGGAACAAAACTGCTGTTAAACTCTGAAGTTGTTCAGGCAGATTTAAAAGCAGCACTGGGTGTCATTATCCCTCACAAGTTGGCCGGGTTTTCCGGGGGAGCCAAAGCTGTCCTTCCCGGGGTCAGTGGAAGGGAGACCATTTCTGCCAACCATTCTATGATGAAGTTTCCACAGGTAAAAGAGGGGAACTGGCAAAATAACCCGGTAAGAAAGCAAATGAACGAAGCTGCCCGGGTGGTTGGATTAAATTTCATACTAAATGTTATTACCAATAATAAAAATGAAGTGGTAGAGGCAGTGGCCGGGGATGCAGAATTAGCTTGGGAACAAGGGGCTAAAATCTGCCGAAGTTTATATGAAGTTCCAGTACCGCATAAATGCCCGGTAACAATTGTCAGCTGCGGCGGCTACCCGCGGGATTTAAATGTTTACCAGGCTGTAAAATCAATAATTAACGCAGCTGTTTTTACCGAAAAAGGAGGTACCATAATAGCATGTGCCCGCTGCCAGGAGGGATACGGGGATTCTATTTTTGCACAGTGGTTAAAGGAAGCACAAGCCCCGGGTGATATAGTAAAGAGGTTTAACGATATGTATGTGCTGGGAGGACATAAGGCCTATGCTGTGGCAGAATTGGTTAAAAATCATGAGGTGGTATTAGTATCGGACCTGGGCCCAAGGGATGTGAATAATTTATTTATGACTTACCAGCCGAGCCTTAAAAAAGCCTTTCAATATGTAGAAAAAAAACACGGACCGGATTACCGGGCCTGGATTATCCCTTACGGGGCATTAATTTTACAGGAATAGGGCTGTTAAATGGCAGCCCTTTGTTTCTTGCAGTACAGTTGAATTAATTGTTTTCTGCTCATGAAAAGCATTTTTGGCACCATTTTGGTACGGTGCTTGATGAAGTGTGATAAGCCATTGGGGTGAAATACTATTAACAACCAGCGCTGGTACCAGGTGGTCAGTATTCTTAAAAATGCAGGGTATATATCATAGATACTAAATCCTAGGAATCCAGCTCCCCGGTGTATCATTGTTATACCGTAAACAGCCTTAACCTGCCTGTATTTGGGGTCCCTGGCCAGAACAGCCGCCACTTGAGGCAGAGATTTTTTGACACTGCGCAGCAGGCTGGCAGCAACCCTTTCTGGACCAGGAGCCTGCGATGTAATGTTCAGCAGCAGGTGATTATCAAAATGCAGCTCTCCCAGGAGATCACCGGGCTTTATTAATGTTCCGTCGGGAAGGGAAAGAGGTTTTCCTCTATACCTGCGTAATGCTAGGCTGAAAGCAGTTTCAGAATGTTCAGCAAGCGGCTTGATACCAGCAAAAAATGCAAATAATTTTTCCCATACCCCCCAGATACCTATCGTTATTCGCTTGCAGGAACCAAGCCGGGCCCAAGATTCAACAGTTTTTGGTGAGCCAAACCGGTATCCCTGCTGCTTTATTTCATTAATGATTAAAGGTAGGGCCTTTACCACTTCTTTGGGAGCATTCTTACAGGAACAAAACGCACTGGCACTGTCGTGCAGAACAATAATTGCTCCACTCCTGAGGCGGCGCTTTACATAACCAGCTATACTGCTGGCAGTGCACCTGTTTGTCCAGTCCCAACACATGAAAGTCCATAAGACTGAAAAATGACCAGTTATCCAGGGGGTAAGAAAATTAACCAGGTTGTACAGCCCCCAGGGAGCCCTGTAAAGAACGGGCTGTTTTCCAGTTACAGTATAAACTAATTTAGCCGCACTGCGTACTTCCTTTACTGTACTGAAAGGATCCATCAGCCATGCAGGTTGGTGCTTCATGCCGTGTATCCCTATAATATGGCCTTCATCAACCATTCTTTTTATAATGTTAATATTTTCTTGGACATTTTTTCCGGTGACAAAAAAAGCTGCTTTTATATTATTCTGCTTAAGAATATCTAATACTTTTGGTGTGTATACTGGGTCAGGTCCATCATCAAAGGTAATAAATACTTCTTTTTTTACCCTAGGCAAACGCTGAATTCCCCCGATACTAAATATTCTTATCAGCATTGTTGGCAGCAAGTTATACACCGCAATTGCAAATAATATTCCGTATGTTATAAAGCTAATTTTATTAGACAACTTTATTCCTCCCTTAGTAAGCTGCTTTCCATTGGATACAGCAGGTAAAAGAGGGCCATAGCTGTTAAAATTAATGAACTGCAGTAGATTGTACCCTGCGGTCCCAGGAGGCCTGCTATAGTTCCTCCTAGGGCGGGTCCTGTGCCTATACCCAGGCCTTCAATGGTGCCAAATATACCCCACCCCGTAGCCTGCATTTCTGTTGAAATTACCCGGGCAAGCAGTGCATTCCAAGCCGGCAGTACCAGGGCATAGGAAACTCCTACTAGGGCAGCAAAAAGAAATAAATAATATAAATTACTGCTTAATGTTAAGGTAAACAAAAAAAAGGCACTTAAGGCAAATCCAGTTGTAAGTAATATTTTTAAAGACATCCGGTCCACAAGCTTACCCATAGGATACAGAAACAGCAGTGCTGCTGCTCCACCGCTGGTTAATAAGAGGGCATACTGGTTATGACTGAGACCAAGTACTTCATCAGCATAGATAGGCAGAATGGGAAGTAAAAGGCTGGCAGCTAATGTCTGCAAAAACATGCCGGGCAAAAGTATACGAGTGACAGCAGGCAGTCCTGCCAATCTTTTCATTTCTGATAACAAGCTGGCATTGGCAGATCTATGGCCGGTGGCTGGGGGCCGGGGGAGGGCCCAGAAGGATACAAGCACTGCTGACACGAATAAAACCAGTAAGATTATTACTGCCAAATTATAACTGTAAGAAATGGCAAAATTTATTAGAACAGGTCCGGATCCCATACCGCCCAACCAAAAGGCAAAAATTAAACCCATTCGTGAGGCTCGCCCGGGCATGTCTACCGGTGCTACCAGTCTAATTATGGCCAACCATAATGGAGATATACCCAATCCAAATACGGCTGCTGAACTAATCAGCAGAAAAGTATTCTGAGTATAGATTAAACCTAAAATTCCAGTGAGGGCAGCAAGCAGCCCGGTTATAACTATTATTCGACCATGACGGTCAAACAGCATACCTGCTATACCTTTAAAAATAGTTTCTATCAAGTAATGGGCAGATACAACAAGTCCTATAGTGGCAATTGATATTTCTAGGTGTTTAACTGCATAAACAGGCAAAAAAGTAAGGAAAAAAGCTCCCCTGGTAAATTCTGCAAGAAAAAGTATTACCAACAAACTCCATTCTCTAGTGTTAATTTTGTCAATCAAACAGCATCCCCCGAACATTTTTTTGTCTGTACCTTCACCTGGTATATATTCTACGTCACATATTAAAACCCTCCGTTATCCAATACTGCCAATAATTAATATCTATATGTTAACCAAAACCCTATTAACATAAAATTACGTAATTAATTAGCAGGAGAAATGAGTAAAAATTGAGGCAGGTCTTGCAGGAAGGGAATTACAGGTCCATGCATTCTTTGGAAAAGAATGCTCAAAATATTCATTTTACCGCCTACTTTACGCACCATCTTAATAAGGACGGGAGTTTAGAGGGACAAGCACCTGATGGTGGGCTGCTGGTTAACAAATACAATTTGGCTGGTATAGCCATATGGCGCCTGGGTTTTGCTGATGATGTATTTTGGGAAAAAATTGAAATACAGGATCTTGTTTTAAACGCTCTACTAAAGCAGTAAAAGTAGGAATGGAT
>JACDOL010000039.1 GCA_017656165.1 Desulfotomaculum sp. | reverse complement strand
ACAGTCACGCTCTTTGCCAGGTTCCTGGGCTTATCTACGTCACAGCCTCTGGCCACGCTTACGTGGTAGGCCAAAAGCTGGAGCGGTATTACTGTTAGAACCGGTGCCAGCATGGGGTGGGTGGACGGGATGTAGAGGGTGTGGTCGGCTACTTTTTCTATCTCCTCGTTCCCTTCCATGGCCAGTGCCAGCACGGAAGCTCCCCTGGCGGCAACTTCTTTAATATTGCTTACCATCTTGTCAAACAGCTGCTCCTGGGATGCCAGGGCAATCACCGGCACACCTTCTTCTATCAGCGCCAGGGTCCCGTGCTTTAATTCCCCGGCGGCGTAAGCCTCGGCATGGATGTAGGATATTTCTTTCAGCTTCAATGCCCCTTCTTCTGCCACCACATGGTCAAGGCCCCGGCCGATAAAGAAAGCGTTTTCTTTCCCGGCGTACTTCAGGGCGATTTGTTCAATAACACCGCTGTTATCCAGTATATTTTCCGCTTTCACGGAAAGCTCCCTCAGTTCAGCCAGCAGTTCTTTAATAAAGCTTTCCGAAACTGTCCCCAGTTCCTGGGTCATCCACAGGCCAAGCAGGTACATGCACAAGAGCTGCGTTGTATAGGCCTTGGTTGAAGCCACTGCAATTTCCGGGCCTGCCCAGGTGTAAATAACATTATCGGCTTCACGGCTGACGGAACTGCCCACCACATTGGTCACCGCCACCGTCCTGGCACCCAACCGCTTAGCCTCCCTTAATGCAGCCAGGGTATCCGCCGTTTCGCCGGATTGGCTGATTACAATTACCAGGCTGCCCGGGCCCACCAGCGGGCTGCGGTAGCGGAATTCGGAAGCAATATCCACTTCCACCGGTACTTTTACCAGGGACTCTATCACATGCTTACCCACTAAACCGGCATGGTAGGCAGTACCGCAGGCAACAATATATATCCTGTTAATTTCCTTAAGCTGTTCAGCATCAATGTTTAATTCATTTAATATTACCCTGTCATTTTCCGGGGAAATGCGCCCGCTCAGCGTATCACGCAGTGCCCGGGGCTGCTCGAATATTTCTTTCAGCATAAAGTGGGCATAGCCGCCTTTTTCGGCCTGGCTTTCTTCCCAGGTGATTTCAAACACCTGTTTTTCTACCGGCTCACCCGTCCCATTGCTCACCCGGACGCTGTCTGCGGTGAGGTCTACAATTTCACCGTCATCAATTATCAGGGTGCGGCGGGTATGCTTTAACAGGGCAGGAATATCAGAAGCCAGGAAATTGGCCCCATCGCCCAGGCCCACTACCAGCGGGCTGTCTTTCCGGGCAGCTACCAGGCGGCCCGGTTCATCCCTGCAGATCACTACCATGGCATAGGAGCCTTCCAGGCGTTTTACCGCCCGGTAAACTGCTTCTTTTAAATCCCCCTGGTAGTAGTGCTCTACCAGGTGAGGCAGTACCTCTGTATCGGTTTCGGACTGAAATTTATGCCCCTGTTCTTTCAGCCATTCCTTAAGTTCCAAGTAATTTTCAATAATCCCGTTGTGAACCACAGCAAACCGGCCGGTGCAGTCGGTATGCGGGTGGGCATTGATGTCTGACGGCCGGCCGTGGGTGGCCCACCGGGTATGGCCGATACCGCAGCTGGCAGTTAATTCTTTACCATTTAATGCTTCTGCCAGCACAGACAGCCGGCCCTTCTTTTTTTCCAGTTTTAACCGGTTGTCTTCCCACACAACAATGCCGGCAGAGTCATAACCTCTATATTCAAGTTTACTTAATCCTTCTATTAAAATGGGCACAGCTGGTTCCCGGCCCACATAACCTACAATTCCGCACATGTAAGTTCTCCTCCCTCTTTACTGCATGTGAATGGGTCAGGTTTCCAATTATTGTACCAATATTAAAGCCGTGGCATTCCCACGGCTGGTTGTGAATGTTTTCACTTTATATAAGCCTTGGCTAATGCTTCTATCACCTGATACCTTTTGTGCCACAGTTGCCTGTGGTTTTGTGGGTATCGTTAACGGTGGTGATAACACCGGGAGGCATCCGCCGATAACTCGATAAACCTCCTCCTCGTCAACCAGGCTTTTAGGCCCGGCCCGGGCGCTTAGAATATTCAATTTTGGTATAACGCAGGGTCAGTTACGCCTCACCCCCTTATCTTGTAAGCTTTAGACTCTAGCTTATCTGCTGTATTACTTTTACCAGGCTGTCTACCACTTCATTTAACTTACCGGCATCCCTGGCTTCTGCCATAACCCTAATTAAAGGTTCAGTACCGGATGGACGCACCAAAATACGCCCTTCACCCTGCAGGTATTCCTCGCCCCGGACAACAGCTTCTTTTAGGGCATCACTGTTCATCACAGCTTCTTTATCGTTAACCCGCACATTTTTTAACAGCTGCGGGTAGCGTTCCATCTGCTGTGCCAGTTTATCAATGGACTGTCCTGTTTCCTTAATTACTGCCAGCAGCTGCAGGGCGGTAATTATACCGTCACCGGTGGTATTGTGCTCTAAAAATATTATATGCCCGGACTGCTCACCCCCAAGGCCGGCCCCGCTCTCCAGCAGCTTCTCCATGACGTAGCGGTCACCAACCTTGGTCTGCAGCACATTAATGCCTTCCTGTTTAAGGGCATCATGCAGGCCCAGGTTGCTCATTACCGTTACTACCAGGGTATTAAGGGGAAGCTTGTTTTTACTCTTCAAGTGCTTGGCACAAATAACCATGATTTGGTCGCCGTCAACCAGGCGGCCGCTGCTGTCCACTGCCAGCACCCTGTCTGCATCCCCGTCATGGGCCAAACCAAGGTCTGCCCCGCATTCAACAACTTTTTTCTTTAAAGCACCGGGATGGGTAGAACCGCACCCGTCATTTATATTCACCCCATCAGGTGTGTTGAATATGGGTATTACTTCCGCCCCCAGTTCAGAGAGCACCCGCGGCGCCACTTCATAGGCTGCACCGTTGGCACAGTCAACGACAATTTTTAAACCTTTCAAATCCACGTTTATTGTGCTGCAGGCATAGTTTACATACCTGTCAACCGCATCGTTCACTTTATATACTCGCCCCAGTTCTGCTCCCACCGGGGCGGGGTACTCCGCACCGTCATCCAGCACCATAGATTCTATTTTTTCTTCCACCCGGTCGGACAGTTTATAGCCGCTGGGACCAAAAAACTTAATCCCGTTATCCTGCACCGGGTTATGAGATGCAGATATTACCACTCCTGCAGCAGCACCCAGTTCCCTGGTTAGATACGCTATGGCCGGTGTGGGCATCACACCCACCCTGCAGGCATCCACCCCCACTGAACAAACTCCGGCCACCAGTGCTGCCTCCAGCATATCCCCGGATATCCTGGTGTCGCGCCCAATTACCACTTTCTTTGGTTCTCCCTGCCCGGCCAGCACTAACGCACCGGCCCGGCCCAGGTTGTATGCAAGTTCAGGTGTCAGCTCACGGTTGGCCACACCTCTAACCCCATCTGTTCCAAAAAGTCTAGCCATGTATTATCCCCTTTCTTTTTGTCTGCTGGGGTAAAGCACAGTAATTCAACTGTATTATACTTGCGGCTGAATAACATTGTCAAACATCCTGCTTTATTATATGCTGCTGGTGAAACTGTGGTTATTGCCTGTTTTTAAAGTCAAAAGCTGGGACAACCCCAGCTTTTATTTTAATTACTGGCTTTTTTCATTTGTCTCCCCGGCAGAACCGGTATTTTGTTCCTCCTGCCCCACCTTTTTGACAATGCTTACCATCACTTTAAGCCTCTGCGGCTGTACTAAGACTGCACCTTCAGGCACCTGTAAGTTAACAGACCGGTTTATATTACCGCTGACACCGCTGATATTGATATCTTTGGTGGCAACTTCATTAATTCCAGCTAGTATGTCCGAAGGGGCATACACTTTCACCACTGCCGGCTGAGCAGATGCCTGGTCCACTTCATACCCTTTGGCAGGGGTTCCGGTGGTAACTATACGTACAGGTACAGTTTTGTAAGGAACAGTAATATTTACCGGCACCACCACCCGCACTACTCCTGGTGAGAGCTTTATTTCTTCATGCTGCAGTGAAATTGGTAAAGAATAGTCCAGGTTTTGGCTGGCACCTTCTACATCCACCGTTACCGGCACCTGGTCTATGGTGGCTAAAAGCCTGCTGGGTCCCCTGGCCAGCACGGCGTTGGGTACCAGGAGAGGCTCCCCGGTGGAATAACCGGGCTGCGGGTTCCCGCGCAAAAACACCTGTACCGGAATCTGCTTCTGCACCAGCTTGTCTACCAGCACCGTTACGGTGGCTGGACTAACTCTTATTATTTCAACCCCAGGAGGAGCGGTGACACTGACAGGAAGGTTGTTTTCCCCCAGTTTAACTTCGGAAAGATCAACTGCGGCAATAAAATCTCCCGCTTCTAATCCACCAACCTTGACTGAGGCCGCTTTTACCCTTACACTGACCCTCTCCGGCAGTTCTTCAACAACCATGCCCTCAGGAAGCCCTTTGGTCTGCAGGGTAATCCTGAATTCCTGTTCGCGCAGGGGTGCCTGCAGGTTGGTAACATAAAGCCACAGCAGCACCGCCAGGAACAGGGATAAAAGCATCAATGAGTAACGCTGCCATGAATAGGAGTTAAAATTAATAAATTTCATTGGCTATCACCACTTCTATTCCAAAGGCTGGACAGGGAGGAAGAAGACTTGGGCTGCAGGCCGTCAATCAACTTCTGTTTGAGAGTAGTCTCGTCCAGCATTCGGTATATTTCACCTCCCTGGGCAAGGGAAATAGTACCTGTTTCTTCTGATACTATAACTGTTAACGCATCCGAGTACTCGGTAATGCCCACCCCAGCCCGGTGCCGGGTTCCCAGGTCTCTTGCCAGGTGGGCATCCGTTAGAGGAAGGAAACAAGAAGCCGCCGCCACCCGGTCACCCCTAATAATGCAGGCCCCATCATGGAGTGGTGATTTGGGAATAAAGAGGTTAATTAAAAATTCAGAGGACACTAAACCGTCAATTCTAATACCGGTATCTATATATTCCTCCAGGCCGGTAACCCTTTCTATCACTATCAGGGCCCCGATATTATTTTTAGATAAAACCTGTACCGCCCGCACCACTTCATTTATCATGCGGGACTTGTCTTCTTCACCCAGGTTGGTAAAAGTCCGGGCAAAAAACCTGCCCCGCCCCAGCTGTTCCAGTGCCCTGCGCAGTTCAGGCTGAAATACAATAGGCAGTGCCACTACCAGCGCCGTCATGGTCTGGCGCAAAAGCCAGTTGATGGTATGCAGCTGCAGCCAGCTGCTGACGGTGGTGGCCACCAGCAGCACCACTATGCCTTTAATTAACTGCACTGCCCGGGTGCCCCTGATGATATGCATGAGTTTATACAGCACCAGGGCTACAATCAGTATATCCAGCAGATTTATAACATTGATAGGTGTAAAATTAAAGTCCAGCAGTCGAAACTGATCTAACAAGGTACACCCCCCAGCTTAAGGCGCAGCAAGTCTTTTGTAAGTTATTCTCTTTTTATATTTAATATACCTCCTAGAAATAATTCATTATTAAGAAAAAAGAAAAATTAAAAGGGCTTTTGTCAAGCCCTTTCAGCTTTTTCCCGTTCTTCCATTTTTAACAGCCCGTAAGCCATGCTGTCGGCAAGTGCCTGCCAGCTTGCTTCTATAATGTTGGTGGATACCCCCACTGTGCTCCACGAGCACCTGCCATCGCCGGTTTCGATCAGCACCCTTACTACCGCTTCAGTCCCGGCCTTTTCATCCAGCACGCGCACCTTGTAGTCGTTTAATTTCATTTTCTTCACTGCCGGGTACACTTCTTCCAGCGCCTTTCTTAAGGCATTATCCATGGCGTTTACCGGCCCGTTGCCTTCGGCTGCGGTATGCACCACTTCATCTTTTATTTTCATCTTAATTACTGCTTCAGAGTGTACCGGCTGGTTTTCTTTTAATTCCAGGATAATGCGCATGTTCTCCAGCGAAAAGGGCTCCCGGTAGCCATTAAAGGCCCTGCGCATCAGCAGCTCAAAAGACCCTTCCGCCGCTTCAAACTGGTAGCCTTTATTTTCCAGTTTTTTAATTTCTTCCAGCAGCCTGCGGCTCTCCGGCCTGTTAACATTAACACTTAAATCCATTTCCTTGTATTTATACAGCAGGTTAGAAGTACCGGAAAGTTCAGATACTAAAACCCTGCGCTTGTTGCCCACCTGCTCCGGCTGAATATGTTCGTAAGTGGACGGGTCTTTTAAAAGGGCGCTGACGTGAATGCCGCCCTTGTGGGCAAAGGCACTGGCCCCAACATACGGCTGGTGGGGGTTGGGGTTAACATTTGCCACTTCGCTGACATAGCGGGACATTTCTGTTAAGTGCACCAGGTTTTCCCTGGGAATGGTCTGCACATTATATTTAAAGGCCAGGTTTGGAATGATTGAACACAGGTTGGCATTGCCGCAGCGCTCACCGTAACCGTTCACTGTACCCTGCACCTGGGCTGCACCGGCCCGGACAGCCATCATGGTATTGGCCACCGCCATCTCACAGTCATTGTGGGCGTGAATCCCCAGCGGCCGGTGAATGCGCTCTTTGACAGCTTCTATAATCTGCTGCACTTCATAGGGCATGGTGCCCCCGTTGGTGTCGCAGAGCACCACAGCATCCGCCCCTCCCCGCTGGGCGGCTTCAAGGGTGGCCAGGGCATACTCCGCATTGGCTTTATAACCATCAAAGAAGTGCTCGGCATCATAAAAAACTTCCAGGCCGTGTTTTTTCAGGTATGCCACCGACTGTTCAATCATGGCCAGGTTTTCTTCCAGGGTGGTACTTAAAGCACCAGTTACATGAAAATCCCATGACTTGCCGAATATGGCAGCAGTTTTAACTCCTGATTGTAAAATGGCATTTAAGTTGGCGTCCTGCTCCACAGCAGTGCCCGGCTTGCGGGTGCTTCCGAAGGCAGTGATTTTGGCATGGGACAGGCTGTACCGGGAAATCTTTTTAAAAAACTCCATATCCTTGGGATTTGAACCGGGCCACCCGCCCTCGATATAGTGAAAACCCATGGCGTCAAGTTTTAAAGCAATTTTAATCTTGTCATCCACCGACAGTGAGATTCCCTCTCCCTGGGTGCCATCCCTTAGGGTGGTATCATAAATTTGTACTGCTGCCAACAAGCTCCATCACTCCCGTATTATCTAACCTGAAAGGTGTTCTAATACAAGCTCACCCATTTCTTTTGTACCTACCTGCTTCATACCCGGCTGCATTATATCGCCGGTCCTGTATCCTTTATCCAGGACAGCAGTAACTGCCTGCTCAATATCTGCCGCTGCTTCTTCCATATTAAAAGTTATCCTAAGCATCATAGCAGCAGACAAAATGGTGGCCAGCGGGTTGGCCAGGTCTTTGCCGGCAATGTCGGGCGCTGACCCGTGGATGGGTTCATAAAGGGCGGCCTCCCCGCCGATGCTGGCCGACGGCAGCATGCCAATGGAACCGGTGAGCTGGGCAGCCAGGTCTGTTAATATATCTCCGAACATATTCTCGGTAACCAGCACATCAAACTGCTTCGGCGCCCGCACCAGCTGCATGGCACAGTTATCTACATACATATGCTCTAATTCAACATTTGGGTACTCTTCTGCCAGGCCCTGCACATATTCCCGCCAGTGACGGGATGACTCCAGCACGTTGGCCTTGTCCACCGAGGTAAGCTTGCCACCGCGCTTTTCTGCCAGCGCAAAGGCCAGCCGGGCTACCCGGTCAATTTCATCGGTGGTGTAAACCAGGGTATCCACAACCCGGTATCCCCCGGGTATTTCTTCTTTTTTCTTTTCCCCGAAGTAGAGGCCCCCGGTCAGTTCCCGCACAACCATTATGTCTAAGCCGGAAACCAGCTCGCTTTTCAAGCTGGAGGCATCGGCCAGCTGGGGAAACACTTTAACCGGCCGCAGGTTGGCGTACAGCCCAAGCTGTTTTCTCAGGGGCAGCAGCGCCCCCGCTTCCGGGCGCAGGTGAACGGGCAGGTTATCCCACCTGGGACCGCCCACCGCCCCCAGCAGAATGGCGTCGCTTTCCCGGCACAGGTCTAATGTTTCCTGGGGCAGCGGGTGGCCGGTTTCATCATAGGCTGCCCCCCCAATCAAACCCCAGCGGAACTCAAATTCATGCCCGTATTTTCCCGCTGCTGCTTTTAAAACCTTTACCGCTGGAGGAACAATTTCTGCTCCTATACCATCTCCCGGCAGCACTGCAATTTTTTTAGCCATTTTTCTTCACCCTTTTTGCCACGTAATTTATAAGCCCACCGGCAGCAATAATCTGCTGCATGAATTCTGGTACCGGGGCAGCCCGGTAGCTCTCATCCCTGGTCAGGTTTTTTATTAGTCCGCTGCCTGCGTCTATCTCTAACCGGTCCCCGGGCTGAATTTTTTCTGCGGCCTCGGGACATTCAAAAATAGGGAGACCGATGTTAAAGGCATTTCTGTAGAAGATGCGCGCAAAAGACTTGGCTATGACGCATGATATCCCGGCTGCTTTTATGGCAATTGGAGCATGCTCCCTGGAACTGCCGCAGCCGAAGTTTTTCCCGGCTACAATTACATCACCGGCATTAATTTTAGAATAAAATTCCGGATCTGCATCTTCCATACAGTGTTTGGCCAGCTCTGCCGGGTCTGAAGTGTTCAGGTAGCGGGCAGGTATAATTAAATCTGTATCAATATCGCTGCCAAACTTCCAAGCTGCTCCGCTCAGCTGCATTTAAACCACCTCCTCTGGACTGGCGATGCGGCCCAGCACTGCTGATGCCGCTGCCACCGCCGGGTTGGAAAGATATACTTCGCTTTCCGGGTGCCCCATCCGGCCTACAAAGTTGCGGTTGGTGGTGGCAATGGCCCGCTCTCCTTTGGCCAAAATACCCATGTGCCCACCCAGGCAGGGGCCGCATGTGGGTGTGCTTACCGCTGCACCGGCATCAATAAACACTTCTACTAATCCTTCTTTTACTGCCTGGCGGTATATTTCCTGGGTTCCGGGGAATATAATGCAGCGCACCTCCGGGTGCACCTTTTTGCCGGCCAGCACCCGGGCAGCCAGCCGCAGGTCCTCCAGCCTGCCGTTGGTGCACGAGCCAATTACTGCCTGGTCAATCTTTACATGGGCGGCCTCACTCACCGGCCTCGTGTTTTCCGGCAGGTGCGGGAAAGCCACCTGGGGTTCAATTCGGCTCACATCAAACTCGTATACTTCCCAGTACTTGGCATCGTCATCGCTCTTGTAAAAGGTATAGGGGAATTTAGCCCGGCCCTTGACATAAGCCAGTGTGGTTTCGTCCGGTTCGATTAAACCGCACTTGCCGCCGGCCTCAATGGCCATGTTGCTCATGGTAAACCGCCCGTCCATGGACAACTGCCTAATTACCGGCCCGGTGAACTCCATGGCCTTGTACAGGGCACCATCTACCCCGATCCTGCCAATGGTGTAAAGTATAAGGTCTTTACCACCCACCCAGGGGTTCAGCTGGCCGTAATAAACGAATTTGATACTTTCAGGAACTTTGAACCAGGTTTCACCTAAGGCCATGGCCGCCGCCAGGTCAGTACTTCCCACACCGGTGGCAAAAGCCCCCAGCGCCCCGTAAGTACAGGTATGGGAATCGGCACCAATTACCACGTCCCCGGGACCTACTAGGCCCTGCTCAGGCAGCAGGCAGTGTTCAATTCCCATTCTGCCCACTTCAAAATAATTGGTCAGACCCTGTTCCCTGGCAAAATCACGCACTATTTTAGCCTGTTCTGCAGACTTAATGTCTTTATTAGGAGTAAAGTGATCGGGCACCAGCACGACCCGGTCCTTGTCAAACACTTTGTCTACCCCGATTTTTTTAAACTCCCGGATGGCCACCGGGGCAGTAATATCGTTGCCAAGCACCGTGTCAACCTTGGCGTTCACTAATTCACCTGGCTCCACAAACTCTTTGCCCGAGTGGGCAGCGAGAATTTTTTCTGCTATCGTCATTCCCATATATGTCACCTACCCGTTAATTTTCTATAGTGCTGTCTTAACTCTTCATTTTGCTTTCATAAACCACCTTATTGGCAGCATTGATATATGCCTTGGCGCTGGCCTCCAGGATGTCGGTGCTGACACCGCGGCCGATGAACGTCCGGCCGTTATCTCTTCTGCGCAGTTTTACAGTAACATCACCCAAGGCATCTTTGCCGCCGGTAACGGCATTGATGACGTACTCTTCCAGCACCAGGTGAAGGTTGGTTATTTTATCAATTGCCTTGTAAATGGCATCCACCGGTCCGTCCCCGCAGGATGCCTCCTCCACTGTCTCGCCATCTATTTTTAAGCCCACTGTGGCCGTGGGTACTATGGTAGTCCCGCTGGAAATATGCAGGTAGCTTAATTCATAAGTGTTGGGCAGTTCACGGATTTCATCTTCCACTATGGCTTCCAGGTCCTGGTCGGTAATTTCTTTCTTCTTGTCCGCCAGGTCTTTAAAGCGGCCAAAAGCCCTGTTTATTTCTTCTTCACTGAGATTGTAGCCCAGTTCTGCCAGCCTCTCCCGGAAAGCATGCCGGCCGGAATGTTTGCCGAGAACAATATTGCTTCGGGTAATACCCAGCATAGCCGGGTTCATGATCTCATAAGTGGTCCGTTCTTTGAGCACACCGTCCTGGTGAATTCCCGATTCGTGGGCAAAGGCATTTTTACCCACCACCGCCTTGTTGGGCTGCACCATCATCCCGGTTAAACTGGACACCAGGCGGCTGGTCCGGTAAATCTCCTCGGTGGTAACATTGGTAACCAGGCCGTAAAGGTCCTTCCTGGTGTAAAGTCCCATAATCACTTCTTCCAGGGCCGCGTTGCCGGCCCTTTCACCAATACCGTTAATGGTCCCTTCCACCTGGCGGGCACCGCCGGCCACCGCCGCCAGCGAGTTGGCCACAGCCAGGCCCAGGTCATCATGGCAGTGCACACTAATAACTGCTTTGTGGATATTAGGAACCCGGTCAATTATGCTTTCAATGAACTTTTTAAATTCATCAGGCATTGTATAGCCCACGGTATCGGGGATGTTTACCACCTTAGCGCCGGCCTCAATAACTGCTTCCAGCACCTGGCAGAGGTAATCTAAGTCAGAGCGGGAAGCATCTTCTGCTGAAAATTCCACGTCGCTGGTGTACCTGCAGGCGTGCTTCACCGCTGCCACCGCTGCTTCCAGCACCTGCTGCCGGTCTTTGCGCAGTTTATGCTTTAAGTGAATATCTGAAGTGGCTATGAAGGTGTGAATGCGCGGCTGCTCTGCATCTTTGACAGCTTCCCAGGCCCGGTCAATATCATTAAAGTTGGCCCTGGCCAGGGCTGCCACAGACACACCTTTCACTTCTCTAGCCACTGCCTGTACGGCGGCAAAGTCTCCCGGGGAAGTTACCGGAAAACCGGCTTCAATTACATCAATGCCCAATTTAGCCAGCTGCCGGGCAATCTGAACTTTCTCTGAAACATTTAGGCTTACCCCCGGGGACTGTTCCCCATCCCTGAGAGTGGTATCAAACAAGTAAACCCGGTTGCTCATCTTTTTACTCCCCCCTGTAACGGAGTAATGACATTAAGTTTGAATACCAAGTTTTTAGATAGTTTTTTATGCTTAAGGTTTTTGGATTGGGCCTCAGCGGCCCAATCCACTTAAATGCTTTCATCAATTCCCCTGCCCGCCAGCACCATGGGCATTACGTTTTCTTCTTCGTCAATTAAGCAGTTAACAATAACTCCCCCGGGCCGGTCGAAAATTTCGGGCAGTATATCAACCAGCTGCTGCTCGGTGGTGACGGTATAACCCCTCATGCCATAGATGCCGGCCAGGGCGGCAAAGTCGGGTATAAACTGGAAGTCCACCGCCATATACCGCTTGTCGCAGTAAAACTCCTGCAGCTGGCGTACCATCCCTAAACGGCGGTTATTTAATATAAATATTTTTAGCGGCAGGTTTTGCTCCGCTGTGGTAGCTAATTCTGTCATCGTCATTTGAAAACTTCCATCCCCGCTGATGAGGACCACGGTTTCATCCGGCCTGCCAATTTGAGCGCCAATGGCCCCGGGTAAACCAAAACCCATACAGCCAAGGCCGCCGGAGGTAATCAGCCCCCTGGGGCGGTTAAATTTAAAATACTGTACCGCCCACATTTGATGCTGGCCTACATCTGTAGACACCACCACCTGCCCTTTGGTATATTGATATATTTTTTCAACCACGCACTGGGGTTTAAACCCACCGTCTTTGTTATACGTAAGCGGGTACTCTTTTTTCCATTTTTCTACCTGTTCCAGCCATTCTTGGTTTTCCTTAGGCTCAACCTTTTCCAGCAGCGCCCGCAGTACCGTTTTAGTATCGCCCACTATGGGCAGGCGGGTGATGACATTTTTGCCTATCTCCGCCGGGTCAATATCTATATGAATAACATTGGCCTGCGGTGCAAAAGCCTCAAGCTTTCCAGTTACCCGGTCATCAAACCTGGCACCAACTGCTACCAGCAGGTCGCAGCTGCTTACTGCCAGGTTGGCATAGCGGGCACCGTGCAGTCCCAGCATTCCCAGGGATAAAGGGTGATCCCCGGGGATGCTGCCCAGCCCCATCAAGGTGTTGACAACCGGTGCAGATATTTTTTCCGCAAATTCCAGCAGCTCACCGGAGGCCCCGGAATTAATTACCCCTCCCCCGGCATAAATTACCGGCCGCCGGCTCTCTCGTATAAGCTTGGCGGCATTGGCCACCTGTGATGGGTGCCCTTTATAGGTGGGCTTGTAACCGGGCAGGTGAAGTTTTTCAGGATAATTAAACTTTATCTTTTTCTCCTGCACATCCCGGGGCAGGTCAATCAAAACCGGCCCCGGCCTTCCCGTGGTGGCAATGTGAAAGGCCTTTTTCATTATAGACGGCAGCTGTTCCGGGTCCTTAACCAGGTAGTTGTGCTTTACTATGGGCATAGTAATACCTGTTATATCAACTTCCTGGAACGCATCGGTACCAACCTGAACAGTGGGTACCTGGCCGGTAATACACACCAGCGGGATAGAGTCCATGTAGGCGTTGGCAATACCGGTCACCAGGTTGGTGGCACCGGGACCGGAGGTGGCCATACAGACACCCACCCTGCCGGTGGCCCGGGCATAACCGCTGGCAGCGTGCGCCGCTCCCTGCTCATGGCGGGTCAATACATGCTTTATCTTTTTTGCTGAATAAAGGGCATCATATACAGGGAGAATGGCACCGCCCGGGTAGCCAAAAACCAGCTCTACCCCTTCCAGTTCCAGGCAGCGTACCAGCGCTTCGGCAGCAGTAATTTCCAAAGGAATAACCCCCCGAATTACTTTTTCAACCAGGGCATCATTTTGCGCAGCTCTTTACCCACTTTTTCAATCTGCAGTTCTTTTTCCCGCTGTTTCATTGCTCTAAACATGGGTTGATTGGCCTGGTTTTCCAGCATCCATTCTTTTGCAAACTGACCGTTTTGAATTTCTTCCAGTATCTTTTTCATTTCTTTCTTAGTTTCACCGGTAATAATCCGCGGGCCGCGGGTGTAATCACCGTATTCGCAGGTGTTGCTTACTGAATAGCGCATCATTTCCAGCCCGCCCTCGTAAATCAGGTCCACAATTAACTTTATTTCGTGCAGGCATTCAAAATATGCCATTTCCGGGGCATAGCCTGCTTCCACCAGGGTTTCAAATCCTGCTTTAATTAAGCTGGTAAGACCCCCGCACAGTACCACCTGCTCACCAAAGAGGTCGGTTTCTGTTTCTTCTTTAAATGTTGTTTCAAATACCCCGGCCCTGGTACAGCCAATGGCTTTGGCATAAGCCAGTGCCAAGTCCCTGGCCTTGCCGCTGGCATCCTGGTGTACTGCCACCAGTCCCGGCACGCCGTTTCCTTCCACGTACATCCTGCGTACCAGGTGGCCCGGGCTCTTAGGAGCCACCATAAACACATCAACGTCTTGGGGCGGCACAATCTGGCTGAAATGAATATTAAAACCGTGAGAGAACATCAATCCCTTGCCGGCAGTAAGATGCTGCTCAATTTCCTCTTTATAAACCCGGCCCTGAACCTCGTCAGGCAGCAGCACTTGGATAATGTCTGCTTCAGCACAGGCTTCAGCCACAGTGGCCACTTTTAAGCCGGCCTCTTCAGCTTTGGCCCAGCTGGAACTGCCTTTACGCAGGCCAACAACCACATCCACCCCGCTGTCTTTTAGGTTCAAAGCCTGGGCATGGCCCTGGCTGCCGTAACCCAGCACTGCAATTTTTTTACCTTCCAGCAGTTCCAAGTTAGCATCATGATCGTAGAAGACTTTTGCCATTGTTATCTTCCTCCCTAAGTTATGTTTGTTTATTTTACTGTTGTGTATTTGGCGCCTCTCAGCATGGCAATTTTACCAGTTCTCATTAGTTCTTTAATGGTGTAGGGCCTTAAAGCTTCTTCTAAAGCATTTATTTTTTCTTCTGTCCCGGTGGCTTCTAATGTTAATGTTTTGGGTCCGAAATCTACAATTTTAGCTCTAAAAACATCAGCAATCTGCATTATTTCCAACCGGGCTGCTCTATCGGCCAGCACTTTGACCATCACCAGTTCTCTTTCCACATGAGGTTCCTCGGTAACATCAGTTATCTTTATGACATCCACCAGCTTGTGCAGCTGTTTGGTTACCTGTTCCAGTGTACGGTTGTCACCTTCTACCACAATGGTCATGCGGGAAATGGCGGGGTCGTCTGTACGACCTACCGCTAAACTGTCAATGTTAAATCCGCGGCGGCTGAACAGTCCCGCCACCCTGGCCAGCACCCCCGGGTTGTTTTCCACCAGCACTGCCAGCGTGTGTCGCATAGCGGTCACTCCTAACCCAGCATATTGTTCAGCGCCTCACCGGGAGGCACCATGGGAACGACATTTTCTTCCTGCTCTACCACAAAGTCCATCATAACCGGTTTGCTGCTTTTTACCGCCTGCTCCAGCACCGGTTTAATATCTGCTGCCTTTTCCACCCGGTACCCTTCTGCTCCATAAGCCTCTGCCAGTTTAACAAAATCCGGGTTGATCATTTCACTGTGAGAATAACGCCGGTTGTAAAACAGTTCCTGCCACTGGCGCACCATGCCCAGGTACCCGTTGTTTAAAATTGCCACGTTTACAGGCAGCTCGTAGTTAACCGCGGTAGCCAGTTCCTGAATGTTCATTTGAATACTGCCGTCACCAGCAATGTCAAAGACCACCTCGTCCGGGCAGCCAACCTGGGCTCCGATGGCTGCAGGGAAACCGTATCCCATTGTTCCCAGCCCACCGGAAGTTATAAAGGAGCGGGGCTTGGTGTAAGTGTAGTACTGGGCCGCCCACATCTGGTGCTGTCCCACCTCGGTGGTTACAATGGCTTCCCCTTTTGTGACGTTATATATTTCCTTGATTACCTGCTGCGGTTTTATTCTTTGTCCCGGTTCAAAATTAAGCGGGTATTCTTTCTTCCACTTCTTTACTTTCTCCAGCCATGCCCCGGGAAGCTTTGCTTCCAGCCGTTCCAGCAGCTGCTGCAGGACCTTTTTCAAATCTCCTACTATAGAAATGTCTGCCGGAACGTTTTTGCCGATTTCTGCCGGGTCAATATCTGCATGTATGATTTTGGCCTGAGAAGCAAAGCTTTCTATCTTACCGGTCACCCGGTCGTCAAAGCGCACTCCCACTGCCAAGAGCAGGTCGCACTCACAAACGGCATAGTTGGCATAACGGGTGCCGTGCATACCCAGCATCCCCAGCGACAGCGGGTGGTCTTCCGGAAATGCACCCAGTCCCATCAGTGTAGTTGTAACCGGGGCCACCATCAGCTCGGCCAGTTTCTTCAATTCCCGGTGAGCACCAGCACTGATCACACCGCCGCCGGCATATATAACCGGGCGCTCACTGGCCATAATTGCTGCAGCAGCTTTATTCACCAGGTCTATATCACCGGAAGTGGGCGGCTTATACCCCGGCATGCAAAGGGGAGAGGGTTCATGATACTCCGTTTCGCCCGATGAAATGTCCTTGGGAATATCCACCAGCACAGGTCCCGGCCGCCCAGTGGTAGCCACATAAAAGGCCTCCCGCACTACCTTGGTCAAATCTTTCGGGTCTTCTACCAGGTAATTGTGCTTGGTAATGGGCATTGTAATCCCCGTAATATCCGCTTCCTGGAAGGAGTCCCGTCCCAAGAGTGATGTAACCACCTGGCCGGTAAATGCCACCAGCGGTATTGAATCCATGTAAGCATTGGCAATACCGGTAACCAGGTTTGTGGCCCCCGGGCCGGAAGTGGCAATACATACCCCCGGTTTACCTGTGGCCCGTGCATAGCCGTCAGCGGCATGAGCCGCTCCCTGTTCATGCCTGGTTAAGATATGATTTAAGCCAGAGTCATATAAAGCATCATATATGGGAAGCACCGCACCGCCGGGGTAACCAAAGACTGTGTCTACCCCTTCATCCTGCAGTGCTTTTATTAACGCCTCTGCACCGGTAACTTTCAAACCTATCACTCCCGCTTACTGTTTTTTAAAACCGCTCCTGATCCAGCTGAAGATACCATCCCGGCATACCTGGCCAAGTAACCTCTCTTAACCTTCGGCTCAGGCGGCTGCCAGTTTCTTAACCTTTCCTGCAGTTCTTCATCTGTCAGTTCCACATCCAGCCTGCAGCCGGGAATGTCAATATTAATGATGTCCCCGTCACGCAGCAGGGCAATGGGGCCGCCTTCCGCCGCCTCCGGTGAAATATGACCGATGGAAGCACCGCGGGTGGCGCCGGAAAAACGCCCGTCAGTTAGTAAAGCAACGTCTTTATCCAGCCCCAGGCCGGCAACGGTGGCAGTGGGTGAAAGCATTTCTCTCATACCCGGCCCACCTTTGGGCCCTTCATAGCGGATGACTATAACATCTCCTTTATTTATCTGCCCTTCCATCAAGGCCTTTTGCGCCTCTTCTTCCGAATTAAACACCCGGGCTGGACCCCTGTGTTTAAGCATCTCATCAGCCACTGCTGAACGTTTTACCACTGCTCCTCCCGGGGCCAAATTGCCGCGCAGTACCGCTATGCCGCCGGTTGGAGCATAAGGATTTTCTACAGGACGAATAACCCCGGTATTTAATGAACGGCAGCCTTTAATGTTTTCCCCCACCGTGCTGCCGGTAACTGTCAGCACATCTTCCTCTAAAAGTCCTTTTTGAGCTAGTTCCCCCATCACTGCCGGTATTCCGCCGGCGGCGTTCAAGTCCTCAATATGGTTCTCCCCTGCCGGGGAAAGGCGGCACAGGTTGGGGGTTGTGGCACTGATTTCATTTATCCTGTCCAGGTCAATTTCTATTCCCGCTTCATGAGCAATGGCCGGCAGGTGGAGTATCGTATTGGTGGAACACCCCAGGGCCATATCCACCCGCAGGGCATTGGTTATGGATTTTTCATTAATAATGTCTGAAGGCTTAATATCCTTTTCCACCAGTTCCATTACCTTCATCCCGGCTTGTTTTGCCAACCTGATCCTGGCCGCTGAAACGGCCGGTATCGTCCCGTTGCCCGGCAGTGCCAGGCCCAGCACTTCTGACAGGCAGTTCATGGAGTTGGCGGTAAACATGCCGGAACAGGAACCGCAGCCGGGGCAGGCACTGTCCTCCAGTTCTTTCAGATCGGCCTCACTCATTTTTCCTGCCCTAACAGCTCCAACTGCTTCAAACATGCTGCTGACTGAAACTGCACGACCGTCAAACCTCCCGGCCAGCATGGGCCCGCCGCTGACCACAACAGCCGGAATATTAAGCCTGGCTGCAGCCATCAGCATACCCGGAACCACTTTATCACAGTTGGGAATAAGCACCAGGCCGTCAAAGGGATGAGCCTGGGCCATTATTTCAATACTGTCAGCAATTAATTCCCGGCTGGCCAGGGAATATTTCATACCGCTGTGCCCCATGGCAATACCGTCACAGACAGCAATAGTGCTGAACTCAATGGGAGTACCGCCGGCCATTCTAATGCCAGCTTTAACAGCGGAAGCTATTTCATCCAGGTGCTTTTGCCCCGGTACAATATCATTTTGCGAATTCACCACACCAATAAGCGGGCGGCTAAGTTCTTCATCGGTAATCCCCAGGGCTTTAAATAAGCTGCGGTGTGGAGCCCTGGCCAACCCTTTTTTCATTGCATCACTGCGCATATCTTTCACCCCTGTTCACTGTCAGTTTTTTAAACATTTCCCGGTTTAGAATATTTAGAACCTCGCATTTACTTGTATAAGGGCTTGATAAATTAGGCCTCAGCAAAACGATACCAGCAATATTTCGCAGGAGCACCGTTTATCGCGCTTTAAATATATTAAAAAACCTCTCGCCCGCAGTTATACCAACTGCCAGGGACGAGAGGTATTACACCTTGCGCGTTACCACCCTGCTTGCACCTCAAATAGAGATGCCGCTCATACGTCTGTTCAGCAGACAAGGATTTTTTAACGGGTTCCTTTAACCCGGCCCTACCTACTAAGCGGCAGCACTTTTCAGCGGGCAGTTCCAGGGTGACCAATGCCTACTTCAAGCACCGGGCTCCCAGCATCCCCGGCTCTCTGCGGCTTGAACAAAAGGCATATATCCCTTTCATCACTTTTAGGGTGATTAAAGTTTGATAACTAGTATACTTACCGGCATACAAGGTGTCAACCGGAATTTACATTTAAAATAAAAAAAAACTCTCGCCGACAGCAAACTGCCAGGGACGAGAGGTTTACACCTTGCGCGTTACCACCCTGCTTGCACCAAAAAGGCGCCGCTCTTTGTGCCTGCTAAAACAGACACGGATTTGGTAACGGGTTCCTTTAACCCGACCTCACCTACTTGGCCTGGTAAGACCTTTCAGTGGGCAGTTCCAGGGTGATCATTGTTTGTCCTGGGCACCGGTTTCCAGCTGCCCCGGCTCTCTGTGGCCCGGTGTCAAACAACCATCCCTTTCATCACCTTTGCTGTATTGCCTCTTGTAAATTTATTGATTAGTATACTGATGTATGCCCAGGGTGTCAAGAAATATTTAGTTAAAAAAATGT
>JACDOL010000038.1 GCA_017656165.1 Desulfotomaculum sp. | reverse complement strand
AAAATTATTTTTGCGTTTAGAGAGCTGGCTGAAGAACGGGGGTTTTACGGAGCTGCAGTTGACGAACTGGCCAGGCGGAACAACATGAGCAAAAGAACAATATACCGCTACTTTAATAGTAAAGAGGAATTAATAGAAGCCGTTATGCGCCGGTACATGGAAGAAACAGAAAAAATGGTTGATTACTGCCTCAGTACAAACGATAATCCTATTATTAAAATGACCAATTTAGTAAAACTGCTGTCTGAAAGGCTGCGTAAATTGAACCCGAGAATAATGAACGACCTGCAGAAACATTACCCGCAAATTTGGGAGAAGCTGGAGCAGTTCCGGGCAAATAAGATAAGAAATATCAATACAGTACTGCTCGAGGGTGTTAAAGAAGGGTATTTTAAAGAAATAAATCCTGTTATTGTTACCAATTCACTGCTGGCCGCCGTCAGGGCAGTGGTTAATCCTACTTTTGTACTGGAAAACAACCTTACAATGAATGAAGCGTTAGAAGATGTATTTAAAACTTTCCTGTACGGTATTGTGGCCGATGATAAAAAAAAGCAGCTGTAAGCGTTCTTATCACGTCAAGGCATTAGCCCCCGAAAACACGCCGGCCATCTTTTTCCCGGTTGGGTATACTGGCTATTTATTTAAATAAATGACTAATCCCTGAAATAGAAAAAGCACAGTAGATAAGCAGCAGACCCATGATTACATTAAAAGGTTTTTGATACTGAGATAAAAACTTTTTAAAAAGCACACCGAAAAGCGCCCAGCATGAAGTGGATAAAACAGATATAGAAGCAAGAAAAACCGAAAATAAAAATAGGGCCGTACTGGATTTATAGTATGGAATTATAAAATTTGATATAACTGTTATCCCATATATAATTACTTTAAAATTAAAAAACTGCATTGTTAGACCTGTGAAAAAAGAATTTAATTTTTCACTACCTCTATTCTCATCCAAGTTTATTTCACTGGTTATAATCTTTACAGCAAGATATAACATGTATAAGGCCCCAACAATACCCATAAAAAATTTAATCCTCGGTATTAAATTAAACAGCAGAAGATTGAAATAACTGCAGATGAGCATAATGATAACAAATCCTACAAAAACGCCCGATATAAATTTAAAAGTTTTTTTGTAGCCAAATTTATTAGCATTAGACATTGACAGTATATTATTAGGACCGGGTGTAAAAGTTGTTACAAAAACAAAAGATAAAAACGGAAGAAGATTAGGCACAACACTACCCCCATACGTTTAAGATAAACCATATGTTTACCATAACTCCGGCCAGAAACCGGCAAGGGCAAGCATGATTATATACTACCCGGATTAACCTTTTTCACATTTCCTTCTGTTCCTGCGGCCCCACCTGACAATATCAGCTTCAGTGCTCTGTCCACCGAGATATCTACAATTTCTACTGAATCCCTGGGAACCCAGTACATATCGCCGGCCACCTGCATGGTTTGAGGAAAATATACACCCACCATTTCCCTTCCATCTTTAGTTTTAAAGGTTGCCTCTTCCACAGTAAGGAATCCCAACCTGGCAATAGAATCGGTAAGGTGAACCAGTACAACCTTGTCAAATTTCTTCTGATCGCCAGCCAGTGCTTTCAGCGTGTCCCTTATAGTGGTGTAAATATTACTTACACCGGGAACCCGGGAAATAACTTCTTCTAGAAAGGCAAAGAATTTTTTAGATATCCACCAGTTAGCCATAAAACCAATTAAGGCCACAATAATAATGACAACGGCAAAATCAATAAACGGCAGATCCCTGCCAACCAGCGGCAGCAGTATGGCACTGCCAATGCCAGAAATTTTCTCATAAATAAACGTTAAGATATAAATTGTACCCACAAAGGGCAGCAGAACCAAAAGTCCCTGTATAAAAAATAAAGATAATCTCTTCATTACTAACACCTCTTTTTTAACTTATCCATTTTTTATATAAATAATACCTCGTTAAAAGATTAATTAAATTAAAACATACATATCCCCTTCTAAAATAAAAACATTTGAATTTGCCGGCTATCGTTTTCTCAGGCACAGGAGTTTAAAATTAATTGTTAAATATTTGATTTATATCATACTTTTTACTACCCCCGTATTTTAAAATATTATTTAGAATATTAAAGAAATGGGGGTTATATTTTATGGCAGATGCACCGAGAGGAGCAGTTTTACAGAGGGATAATGAAACTTATGCTATTATCCCCAAATTAAAGCTCGGGCTGATAGATGCACCAACTCTGCGCAAGTTAGCTGATGTAATTGAAAAATATCAAATTCCGGTTGCTAAAATAACCGGGTCAATGCGTTTGGCCCTTGTGGGTATGAAAGCAGAAGATGTGGAACCTATTTGGAACGAGCTGGGAATGGAACCTGCCCCGGCGGTAGGACCCTGCGTGCGCAGCGTACAAGCCTGCCCCGGCACCGCCGTATGTAAAATGGGTAAACAGGATTCACTGACCCTGGGGCTTGAACTGGATGAAAAATTCTCCGGAAAGGAACTGCCCAGCAAATTTAAAATTGGTATTTCAGGGTGTCCCTTCTGCTGTGCAGAAAGTTATGTTCGCGATTTAGGATTCGTTGGCAAAGCTAAAGGCTGGACTGTAGTGGTTGGCGGCTTTGGATCAGTCAAAACAAGGGTGGCCGATGAACTGGCTGAAGGGCTGGATAAAGATGAAGCTGTCAAGTTAGCAGAAAAGGTGCTGGAAGTTTACTCTGAGCAGGCTAAAAAGGGGGAGCGCCTGGGAAGAACCATCGACCGCATCAGCTTTGAACAGTTTAAAAAACTTGTCTTAGGTTAAATATAACATTTTAGCTGAACTGCAGGGGGAGAACCATTAGTGGTTCTCCCCAATTATTAATTAAAAGACAGGGGATAAAAATTACTTGGATAGCTTACTCCCGGGTTCCATAACAGCCAGGTGCTGATACCGTTATCTTCTGCAGCTCTAATCTGCGCCTGAACCTCTTTCCTCCCGTAAGGGGGATATCCCATAGTAAATGACTGCAGCCAGGGACGCAGCTGACAGCCGGTATGCTCCACAAGTTTCTTAAAATCTTTCATTGACTTGTCAATTACTTCATACGGATGAGCATTGGGGTTAGAAAACCCATAGTTTCCCGGACCAAAGTGAGAGGGATAAACCATCGGGGATATGTAGTCAATATAAGGAGCCATTCGTTCAGGACGCTGTCCAATACCCATGTCGTCCACCGCAAAGCCGGTAAAGCCAAAGACAGTGGCTGACAGCATTTTGTCCCAGCCCAGCTGGCTGCGGGCATAGCGCAGGAAATCAGCAATCACCTCTACCCTACCCCTGCCGTCACCTGCATTGTAAACGGCCGACCGGGCAGCCCATCCTTCCGGAAAGCGAATATAATCAAACTGCACCTCATCAAAACCCAGCTCGTAAGCTTCACGGGCCAGTTCCACATTATAGTCCCATACCTCTTTACTGTACGGGTCCACCCATACCCCTCCCATTAAGGGGACTCCATTTTTATCCCGCACCATAAGCTGGGGTTTTTTTTGTGCCAAATAAGGATCGCGGAATATTACTATCCTGGCTATGGAGTAAATTCCCTTTTTCTTTAATTGGGCAAGCATATCCCGGATGGGAAGCATATCTATCCCAGCACCAATTTCTTTGGCCATTTTAACTTGTGATAAATAACCAATACGCCCGGATTCATCTTTTAAATCCAGCTGAATGGTACTTAATTGTTCTTTTTCCACCAGCTGCAGTATATTATTCCACCTGTCCTGGGAAGAAGCATAAGAGAAGGTTACGTGAACACCTTTAGCCTGGGAAGCTTGTTCTTCCAGGCTAAAGGTGCGCCCCTTTTTTTCCGGCTGGTATATTAAAACCTCCTTACCGTGATCATCACCCAATGCCTCCTGCCAACCTTCCGGTATGGCTATGGTGCCAGGATTTCCATCGCTGACATACCTGCTGCTGCTTATTCTATTCAGCCAGTTAACCAGTGAGCTGGTGCCATTATCCTGGAACACCTGAACCCGCTGAATTCGGTAAGGATCATACTTTTTGTTAAATGGAGACTGGGCTGCACTCCAGGCCCACATCAGCACACCATTATGTTTATATTTAACACCGTTATATTCACCTGCTGCCAGTGATTCATACACTTGAGGAATGCCGTCCTGGACGATGGCAAAAGATTTAGGTTGGTAACCAGGAAGCGCTTCCTGAATGTGCTGCTGTAAAAGGACAATTTGTTCTGCAACTTTTTCAGGCGGCAGGTTTTTCAAGTTTTTATGCCCATATGTATGGCTGCCAATTTCAAAACCCCACTTGTCTAAAAGCTTTAATTTTTCCTTCCAGTACTGCGGCTGTCCAAATGGTTGAGCATTAATAAAGAAAGTGGCTGTATGACCAAAGCCGGGGTGCTTTTCAGCAAAGTCTAACAGAATTCCCACTGCACAATCAGGGTCCACCACTGTTTCCCCGTCTTTTTCAACCAGGCGGAAATGACCAGCAGTACTGTCATCAAAAGTAATTACTGCCGGGGACTTACCGGCGGGTATATCAATGTTTCCTTCCAAGTATTCATTTAAGGGTACCAGAACATAACCCCGGTCGTGGAGCTCCTGCAGGTCGCGGCGGAAGTTTTCCGGTGTCCTGGTCCAGCGCCCTTCCTCTTCGCCGATCCGGTGATAAACTAAAATTGGCACTACTCCAAGTTCATTGGCCCCTACTTTCTTGGCAGCTAAGCGCATTTCTTCAAGGGCTGGAACCTTTCCTTCCGGTTGAGAAGTATTACTATTTTTTTGTATATCTTCACTGGAAGTAGTAACCGGAAGTGAAGATATGGTAAAAATACCAACCACAGCGGCTAGGACAACTAAAACCAGCAGGTACCCTTTTACAGACTTTGGCATTACTTATGTGTCCTCCTTTAAATATGCTTGATTGAATAATAACTTTTTTATAAAAGTTCGAGAATAACCTGTTAATGCCCTGTTTTAAAAACAAAAAATGACATAGAAAATTTAACACATATTATGTATGCAAAAAGAAAAGGTAACCGGATAATCGGTCACCTTGGTTTATTTTGTACTGCCAAAAGCCTTCAGCGCTTCATCCAACTGCATTTTCAATATCTTATCGGCAATTTCAAGAATTTCTATAACTTCAGGGTACTTTATACTGTATATTACCCGCAGGCCTTCTTTCCTGCTTTTTAAGATATCCTGCTTTTTTAGTACTGCCAGGTGCTGGGAAGTGTTAGCCTGTTCCACGTTCAGCTTCTCAAAAATCTCACAAACACAAAGCTCCCCGTCTTTTAAAAGCTCTAATATGCGTATTCTGGTGGGATGGGCAATGGCCTTAAACATATCTGCCTTGAGTTGGGATATCTTTTCTTTCATCAGCTGATCACCACCATAATTTAAAATATTAGTATATACAAAATTATATATTAAAACTGCTTAAAACTGTATTGACTTTAAGAAAACAATTAAAGTATATTAAAATATACTAATATAATTTTACCTAGGAGGTATTTCCCCATGAGAATGCTGGCCGAATTTTTCCCGGAGTTTGCCCAAAAACTGGACGAGATTGATGAGCTGTACAAAGAAAAACGACTGATTGATGAAAAAACTTACCAGTTCATCTGCTTTGCCTTGTCCATTAAGGCCCGCTCCAAACCCTGTGTGTTAAAACATTTTAAAGGCGCGCTGGAAGCTGGGGCAACGGTACAAGAACTGGCCTACATACTGGCCCTGGTAATGAGGGAAGCCGCAGGTGCAGATGACTGCTGGACCCATGATGTAATTGGTGACTGGAAAGAAATCCTTGAGGGCAATATAAAATGTGAATGTGAAAAATAAGAGATCTTTGAGGGACCAGCCGCTGCTTTCAGGCCGGTCCCTTTTTTATCCAGCCACAGGTAATAAGAAGTTAAACAGGTATCCTACCAGTACAATTCCAATGCCCGTTACAACTACAAAGGTGGCAATTAATTTAGGTTTAATTACTTTTCTCAGCAAAATCATCTCCGGTGCTGACAGGGCGGTGGTGGCCATCATAAATGCCAGGGCAGTACCTATTCCAACCCCTTTATTAATTAAGGCCTCTGCTATGGGTATTGTGCCCAGGGCATTTGAATAAAGCGGGATAGCCAGCACAGTTGCCACAAAAACCGCCAGGGGGTTATCCGGTCCTGCATACCTGGCCAGCAGGACTTCAGGAGCATACCCGTGAATAGCTGCTCCTAAACCAATACCAATCAGCAGGAAAAGCCATATTCTTTTTACTATGTCCCTGACATTGCCCAGGGCAAAATTAATTCTTTCTTTCTGAGTAAGCTGCTGGATTTCTGCTTCCCCCATACTAATTTCAAAGACATAACTCTCAATCTCACTTTCCATTTTCATTTTTCCAATTAATACCCCGCCCAGTACCCCCAGTACTACCCCGGCCAGTACATAAATCACAGCAATTTTTACTCCAAATGTTCCTAACAAAACGGCAAAGGCAGCTTCATTAACAATAGGCGAAGTAATTAAAAATGAAAGCGTTACGCCCAGCGGGATGCCTGCCTCAACAAAACCGATAAACAGGGGTACAGATGAACAAGAACAAAATGGTGTTACGATACCTAACAGGGAAGCCATGATATTTCCCTTAATACCGCCAAAGCGGGTTAAAATTTTCTTAGTTCTCTCCGGGGGGAAATAACTTCTAATATAAGAGATTGTAAAAATCATAACTCCCAGCAAAATAATAATCTTTATGGTATCATAAAAGAAAAAATGTATGCTGGAACCCAGCCTTGACTCAATGTCAAGACCAAATACCTGGGTTACAAGTACCTGCATTAAATAATCTAACCAGACAAACATTAAAACAGCCTCCATTCATTTAATATATAATAATATTCTAATATAATTTAATAATATTATGTTATATCTGTCAAGCAGCTGTTAACCGTTCAGATGAACGGGGTGGCACCACCGTCGGCCCCATTTCAGCCTCACACGTTAATGTTCGCTCGGTAGACATAAGCTATAAAAAAGGCCGCCGGCAGTACCGGTGGTCTTTTTTACAGTATAAATATTGACGCAGGCGCCCGGAGGCTTAAGCGTTTGTTCAAGTATATGTGGCCGGCATGTTTTCGGAGTGTATATATCTTGGCGGTTAACAGCCTGTTGCCATAATTAATAAAAAACATTATATTACCGTTGTAACAGTAATCTGACAGAAGGGTGCGATTTAATAATGCTGTTAAAGCTGGAAAACCTCACCTACTGCCTGGGAGAAGATACTGAAAGGTTAATAACAGTATCCGGCACTGTGCCGGAAGGAAGTGTACTTGTTATCCGCGGGCCTTCCGGGGCAGGAAAATCTACCTTATTAAGAGTTTTGGCCAGGCTTAAGCCCTGTCTTAACGGCCGCGTCCTTTTAAAAGGTAAAGAATGGTTTGACATTCCAGCTGCAGCCTGGCGGACCACTGTGCACTACCTGCCGCAGAGTCCTGTAACCTTTGACGGCACTGCCGCCGATAACCTGGCTAAGCCCTTTACAACAGCAATTATGAAAAATAAGACCCCTGACTGGGAGCTGGTAGAAAAACTGGTCAGTGAACTGCTGCTGCCGCCTAAAATTTTAGAACAGGAGGCCAAAACACTCTCCGGTGGTGAAGCTGCTAGAATGGCTTTTATCCGCTCACTGCTTGTTGATCCCGCTGTTTTACTGCTTGATGAACCAACTGCCGCTCTAGACAGCAAAGCACGCCAGGCTTTTTACAAAGTGCTGGCCAGGTGGCTTAAGGCCCCGGGGCGTGCTGCCCTGCTTATTTCCCACAATGAAGATTATGAAGCATTGGAAAACATCTCTTATCTTGATATAACCACCGGCCAAGGGGGGAACTGATATGGATACTACCGGTACCATACCTATATCCAACTACCAGCTGGCTTTTACCGTGCTTCTTGTTCTTATCACCGGCACTATTTCCGCGGTGTTAAAACTGGGCCTGCTGCGCTCATTAATCTGGGGAACTGTACGAACCTTTGTGCAGCTTACCCTGGTAGGTTACGCTCTTACTTATATCTTCAATATCAACAACATCTGGTTGATAATTACTGTAATTACCATCATGTGCTATGCGGCTTCCAGGACGGCTGTTAAAAGAACTCCTAACGTCCCCAACTATCCCTACCTGCTGGCTTTTGCTTCCCTGGCAGCCAGCACCTACCTGGTGGGATCTATAGTGGTTGGATTAATAATTTCCCCTGAACCATGGTATTCAGCCCGGATTGTCATACCCATCTTCGGCATGCTGCTTGGCAACTCTATGAACGGTATCGCCCTATCCCTGGACCGTTTGTATGGTGAGGTCCGGGCCCGGGCTCACGAAATAGAAGCCATGCTTTCTTTCGGTGCAACCCCCTGGGAAGCCATTAGGCCAAGTGTACGGGAAGCCATCAGGGCCGGCATGACGCCTACCATAAACTCCCTGATGGTGGTAGGGTTGGTCAGCCTGCCGGGAATGATGACCGGTCAAATTCTCGGCGGTGCCAACCCCCAGGAAGCAGTACGGTATCAAATTGTAGTAATGCTTATGATAACATCAGCAGTGGCCATAGGCTGTCTTATCCTGGTGGGATTATCCTATAAAAACTTTTTCAATGAAGATGGTGCCCTGAAAACTTCCGTTATACAAAGAGACAAAAAGAATTAAGTTTCATATTTCTATTAATTTAGTGCCTTATTAAGGTTGTTCAAGTTCTGTTCCATGATTTCTATGTACCCAACACCTTCTTTTATTTCTTCCTCAGTTAGGTTGCCAAGGGGGTTCAGCAGCAGTGTTTTTGCATTCAATTCAGCAGCAATGGTTTCAGAAACCTTGGGGCTTACCATCTTTTCAAAAAATATGTACTTAATGTCTTTCTCCTTGGCCAGTTCAATAATTTCTGCCATATCCCTGGGGTTGGGTTCCATATCTGGCGAAAGCCCACGTATAGGTATTTGTTTTAGACCGTAACGCTCAGCCAGGTAACCAAAAGCAGCGTGTGAAACCACAAACTCTTTCTTCTTGGCACTTCCCAGTACAGTTAAATATTTATGGTGAAGTTCATCAAGTTCTTTATTAAACTCAGCAGCATTCCGCTGGTAATACTCCGCGTTTGCTTTATCTACCTCAGAGAGGGCAGCAGCAATGCTGCTAACCATTTTCTGAGCATTAAGCGGGTCCAGCCAAACATGAGGGTCGATATTCCCATGGTGGTGATGATGATTATCTTCACTATCGTTTCCCAGTCTTAACAGCTGAACATTTTCAGCCGCTTTAACTACTTTTACTTGACTGCTGTCTATCATTCCACTCTCAATAATTTTTTCTGCCCATGGGTCTATTCCTGAACCACAATAGACCAGCACGTCAGCCTTACTTACATCAGCTGCATCCCGTGGTGCCGGTTCCCATGTGTGGGGTTCGGCACCGGGCGGGATGATATTTTTTAATTCTATTTTATCTCCCCCTACCCTGCTGGCAAAGTCGTACAGGGGGTAAATACTGGTATAGACTTTTATTTTTCCCGGACTGCTGGAACCGGTTGGTGCTGCGCCGCAGCCGGAAAATGTAAAAAATAAAAATAACAACGTTATTAGGTAAAGACCCTTTAAAAAAATTATCCTAGGCTTGAGTTTTAACTGCCTCATAACCCTTAAAACCTCCCTTAGTAAATTATTTCCAACCCACCAGTAACAATATTCTTCTAAATAATAATCATTCCTAATTAATATAATATAACAAATAAAAGCAAACCGTAATTTTTTTTAAAATATTCTAATGGTATCACACACCCGGGGCCCAGCTAATAATATGTTAGTACAAAATAAAACCTAAAAAGGAGGCAGATATTATGGGCTACTACGGCGGATATGGAGGATGCGGTTATGATCCTGCTTTTATCATTTTCTTAATTTTAATTCTGCTGCTTCTGGGCACACCGCACGGTGGAGGTTATTGCGGTCCCGGATACGGCGGATATTACGATGCTAAATAACTAATCGCTGGTAACAAGTCCTGTGGACAATGTTCACGGGGCTTATTTTTTTATATTTTTAAAATATTTATATATTTAAGAAGGTATTTGGTAATTTTTATAGAATAAATTATTAATTAACAACACAATACTGTCTCCGAGCTCTTCTGCCTAAGGTATTATTACTACGGCATTAGAGCCGTTAGGGTAGGAAGGGAAACCTTCCTGCCTCCCGGTGCGGAAAGGAGAGTGATATTATGCTTGGTTGCTGGCAACCAGAGTGCTGAAATAGAACCCTTACGCACTCTGGTTTTTTACATTATCAAAAAGTAACGTAATGTAAATACCTTGGCGGTGATAAATTACATAAACCAGCAAGCTGGGAGGGAAAACAACATTGTTGAAAGTAAATAAAAAAATCTTAGCCGTATCACTTATTATCATGGTGGCTTTATTTGCAGGTTGTGCTTCTAATACAAATGATGAAAACCCTGCGGCAAGTAATGAAAACCAGGAAGCAGAGCAGTTATCAGGCGAAGTAGTTATATTCCATGCCGGCAGCCTTTCAGTTCCTTTTGAACAAATGGAAAAAGAGTTTGAAAAGCTGCATCCTGGAGTAGATGTGAAAAGAGAACCGGCCGGCAGCCGGGCCTGTGCTAAAAAAATCACTGACCTGGGTAAAAAAGCAGATATAATGGCCTCTGCGGATTATACTGTTATAGATAACCTGTTAATACCTGATTACACCGGTTGGAATGCTTTGTTTGCTAGAAATGAAATGGTTATTATGTATTCAGAACACAGCAAATATAAAGATGAAATAAACAGCGAAAACTGGTATGAAATCCTGCTTAGGGATGATGTTGAATACGGGCACAGCGATCATAATGCCGACCCCTGCGGGTACCGTTCTTTAATGGTATGGAAGCTGGCAGAAAAACACTACCAGGAACCGGGCTTGTATAAAAAACTTGAAGAAGGCTGCCCTCCTAGAAACATTAGACCCAAAGAAACAGACTTAATAGCGATGGTTGAATCCGGCGCCCTTGATTACCTGTTTATTTACCGCTCTGTTGCCCAGCAGCACAATATGCCCTTTATAGAACTGCCGGAAGAAATTAACTTGAGTTCTATTGAACATGAAGATTTTTATAAACAGGCCACCGTAGAAACAACAGGTAAAAACCCCGGTGAAACCATTAACCAGGTAGGAAAACCCATTGTTTACGGTGTTACACTGCTCAAGGATGCACCCAACAGGGAAAATGCGGTGGAATTTTTGAAATTCTTACTGGATAAAGAAAAAGGATTAAAAATAATGGAACAAAACGGCCAACCTGTTATTGACCCCTTAATCATTAAAGGTAAAGAAGCTTTACCTGAAGAACTAAAAGAAGTAACTAATAATTAATAACCCCAGGCTGGCGCGCTGGACAGCGCGCCACCACCATCTTTTTTACAGGCAAAGACAGCTTTTGCTGCTGGTAAAATAACAGCTGATTACCGGGAAGTGATATACACTATGAATTTAAGAATTGACAGGCTTTTCTTGATTTCTGCTTTCTTTGGACTGGTAATTATATTTTTTATCATGTACCCTATCGCCAATTCGCTGTTAACAACAAACGGCAAAATCCTTATAGAAACTTTAAAAGACAAAGAAGTTATTAACTCTATCTGGACAAGTATTTTTACTGCCACCATCACCACTATAATTGCTTTTATCCTGGGGGTCCCCTTTGCATATTTTCTAGCTAGAAATGACTTTAAGGGAAAAAGAATTGTTGAAAGTATTATAGATATACCGATAGTAATTCCCCACACCGTAGCCGGGATAATACTGCTAACCATTTTCAGCAGGCAGTGCTGGATTGGCCGGCTGCTGGACAGTCTCGGCCTGGAGGTAATTGGTACAAGAATTGGCATTGTTGCGGCCATGCTTTTTGTAAGCATGCCCCTTCTTATAAATGCTGCCAAGGATTCATTTTTATCTATCTCACCGAAATTAGAAAACGTTTCCCGCTCACTGGGTGCTAACCACTGGCAGACTTTTTTATATATTACTTTTTCCATCGGCTGGCGGGGTATATTAACAGGTATGATATTAACCTGGGCCCGGTCCATCAGCGAATTTGGCGCAGTGATTATTCTTACCTACCATCCCATGATTGCACCAACATTGATTTTTGACCGGTTTAATGCCTTTGGCCTGCAGTATTCTAAGCCGGTTTCAACCATTTTAATTATAATATCGTTAATTATATTTATTGTCCTGCGCATAATTGCCAGAAGGGGTGCTGCTGTTGATAAAAATTAAAGACTTGAAGTTGACCTTTCCCGGTTTTTCCTTAGACAGCATTAACTTATCGATTAATAAAGGAGAGTTTTTTAGCCTGCTGGGTCCCACTGGTTCCGGCAAAACAGTTTTACTGGAATCCATTGCCGGGTTAAAGCGCATAGACAGCGGAAAAATTTATATTAATAACCGTGATGTCACTAATTTAAACCCGGAAAAACGCAACATATCAATTGTTTACCAGGACTGCGCACTATTCCCCAACATGAACGTTAAAGAAAATATAACTTACGGTCTTAGATTTAGGAAGCATAAGAATTACAGCAGCAGGCTTGACCTTTTGGTCGAAATGCTGGGAATAGAAAAACTGCTAAACCGGTACCCCCACAACTTGAGCGGCGGAGAACAGCAGAGGGTTGCCCTGGCCAGGGCCCTTATTGTAGAACCTGACATACTGCTGCTGGATGAACCCTTCAGCGCCCTGGATGTGAATACAAAAGAAATTGTTCAATCGGAAATAAAAAATATTCATTCAGCACTAAAAATAACCACCATTATGGTTACACACAATTTCAGTGAAGTATTTTCTCTAGCTGAAAAAGTGGCCATAATTTACAAGGGCAAAATCCAGCAGGTAGGAACTGTAGAGGAAGTATTTAAGAAGCCTAACTCAAAATTTACAGCACGTTTCGTTGGTATGAAAAACATTTTTCCGGCCAGTGATATTAAAAATTTAATTAATTTAGAAGATATTAAAGAAAACAAACACTATATCGGTCTGCGGGCTGAAGATATCATAGTCGGAAAAGAAAACCTGCAGACAGATTACCAGTTCAAGGGAAAAATTACCGCTGTGTACAATAACGGGATTTATTCAGAAGTAAAGGTAAAAGCTGGTGACATTACTTTTACTGCATACTTAACTCCCAACAGGTTCTTTGAGCTGGAACTACATGAAAACAAGCCGGTAACCCTGGGCTTCAATAAAAGAAACATTAATTTTATTTCTGAATCAGGTTAATTGACATCTTATAATCCCTTCGGCAGCAGTAAATAATAAATTAAATTTTACCGCTGCGGATGGATTTATGCCAATGGCGTGAGATTCCCCCTTTAAATAAAGATGAAATTTCCCGCCAGGTTAAAGAAGCTGCTTACCAGGTTATTGAAAGAAGAGGAGCAGCTTATTATGCCATTGGCCTGGCAGCCAAAAGAATTTGCAAAAGCATTTTTAGAAACGAAAATTCTATATTAACTGTTTCGGGGTTATTAAGTGGGCAGTACGGCATCAGCAATGTATGTATGAGCCTTCCCTGCATTATTAACAGGAAGGGCCGGGTTGGTGTTCTGCCCGTCAATGTGTCCCCGGGAGAAAAGGAGGCCCTCCATAAATCTGCCCAGGTTCTAGGATCCATTCAAAAAGAACTGGGTTGCCCTGGGGATATCACGTTCACCACTGTATTTAATCTAATAAAAACCCTCTATGCAGGTGCTAATTATATCCTGCATAGAGGGTTTTTTAAGCTGCCTGGTCATCAAAACCACCATTAAGGAGGTTAATAACTTTTAAGGCAGTTTCCTGAAGAAGTTCATTCACCGGCAGAGAATTACGGTACATCGCCAAGTAAAGTAGAAACCCGATAAAGTCACGGTGGGTAATCCCTGTATTTTCAGCCATAAAAGCCAGCGAGCCTTTTACAGATAAAGAAGGTGTGAGCTTCAGGAGAAGCAGGAGGCAGGATTTCAAAGCAGCTCCTGGCCTTGTATTCTGTCATTTTGACTTTATGACTGCGTATATTGAATTCCTGGGGAAAACAAATAATAGGCAGTACATAGGGAACCTCATTTCCTATTACCCCAACGGTAAACTCCCTGCCCGGCAGGTAAGTTTCTGCAATAACCTGCTGGCTGCCAATTATTCTGTGCAGCTGCTTAAGTTTATTTACAAGCCGATCTCTGCAGGTAACCACTGACTCTTCATCAATACCAATGCTGTTTCCACCACCGCTGGGTTTTGGTCCTTGTTCCGGAAGACTTCCATCATCTCAACCCCGGAATGTGTGGTTGGTACGTTAACTCCGAAAATCCGCCGACACATACACTATCTGATAATAAAATAAAAGGCATCGTTTATTACACGATACCTTTGTCTTATACCAGTTAAAACAAAACAATAGAAACAGCCGCACCCATAATTACTAACCATAAAGTATCAATCTTAGTATATCTTTGAGCAGCAATTGCCCCCAGGGCCATAAACCAGGTGGGTATGTCCACAAGAATATTACCGGCTAACCTGATTACAACTGCCCATAAAGTTCCTATAAAAGCAGCCACTACGCCGCGAACAACCAGCCGTATGGCTGCCACCTGCCCAACACGGCGGTACAAATCAGCTGTTAAGTTGATTATACAGAAGGTGGGCAGGTAAATGTTAACAGTTGCTATTAATGCCCCTAATAAACCGGCAGCCTCGTATCCAATGAATGCTGCTATTTTAGTTATCGGCCCTGGAGTTACTAAACTCAACGCTAGGGCTGCAGTAAACTGGTTCGTGGTAATCCAATGATATGTATCGATGGCTTTTTCTTGAATAAATGGAAACATAGCATAACCGCTTCCAAAAACAAGCCCCCCCAGTTCCATGAAAGTTGTCCCTAACTGGAATAAAGTTTGTGAAGAAAGTATAACCAGAACATTGGCGCCCGCAGCTGCTGATACTAATCCAAGGATTAAACCAAATTTTTTCCATTCAAAAGGCGTAGAATTGTTTTTTACTGTTATACCGCCATTTGTAAGCCCCGCCATTTTTTCTGCCCACCATTTCCACCGCCTGCTTACCAGCATAAAAACCGTACTAACTGAAGCTGCTATAAACAAAATCCAGTATATACTTAAGTGCAGCCAGTATATCAATAAAAACCCTGCCACCGCCAGTACCCAGTTTTGTTTATTATTAACCCCTGATTTCCATAAGTTTAGTACTGTATTTATTACTAAACCCACAACCAATGCGCCCAGACCTTTAAACAAACTGAAAACAATGGCTGCGTCATGGTATTCGGCATAAAGGTAGGTAAAAAACAGCATAAAAAGAAACGCCGGTGTTAAGTATGCTGCAGTTGCAAAAAAAGCACCTAAAAAGCCCCTCAGGTGGTACCCAAGGTAAGTCATTAAACTCACTGCCGGGGCCCCAGGCAGAATTTGAGAAAAGCCTACCCCCTGCAGGTATTCCTCATCAGTGAACCATTTTTTTTCTTTAACTAACCAGTTCTTTGCTTCACCCAAAGCTGCCAGGCTGAAAGACACCAGGCCAATTCGAAAAAAGGTAGCACCGATCTCGTACAGGGAAGCATCTCTAGTATTGGAATTTACCTGCTGCTTATCTCCCGCATTACTTTCTCCCTTAACTCTCATAACAGCCTCCTAACAATATGTGCTATCCGCACTTAGTTCTACTGTGTACATATTAACAATTGGATATTATAAAAGCAAGCAGCTTTTTAGACTTTACTACCCGCAATAACATATGCTATATTACTTATGTGCACTTTACATATATAGGAGGAGATTATATGTGTCAAAATAACAAATGCAACTGTTCCAGCGGCTCAATAGGCAGGTTTTTACAGCCCTGTCTTTTACTTCTTCTCCACCGCAGTCCCAATCACGGTTATGGGTTGATTCAATCGCTGGGGGAGTTTGGTTTTTCTGATACTAACATAGACCCGGGAAGTATTTACAGGCAGCTGCGAAAAATGGAAGAGGAGGGCCTGGTAAAGTCTCAATGGAGTATTGAACAAAATGGCCCGGCTAAACGACTATACCATTTAACAAATGAAGGTGAAGAATTAATTCACGCCTGGGCTGCTGCCATGGAGATAAATAAACAAAGAATAGAGACCTTTTTATCTATTTATAAAAAAACATTCAGAAAGGAATGAGATATGTGTTTAACGTTATTTTATTTCTAATGGCCGGCGCAGGATTATTATTATCTAATTACAAGGATAAACAAAAGACCAAGCAGGCATTAAAAAAAGCCTATAAATCATTTCAAAACATCCTGCCAAGCCTGCTGGGAATTATCGGTCTAATAGGCCTTATGATAGCATTAGTTCCAAAGGAGTTAATTACCCAGTTATTTGGCGACAACAGTCCAGTTGGCCTATTTATTGTGTCAGTTATTGGTTCCATTACACTGCTGCCTGCTTTCGTTGCTTTCCCACTGGCTTCTTCATTTCTTAATGCCGGTGCAAGCATTGCTGCAGTATCCTGTTTTATAACTACCCTGTTAATGGTGGGCGTAATAACTGCCCCGTTAGAAATAGAATATTTTGGAAAGAGATTTACCTTTTGGCGAAATTTTATATCTCTTTTTCTAGCTTTAATTATTGGGGTATTAATAGGGAGGATTTTTGAATGAAAGAAAAAATTAAGCAGTATTACTTATTTATATTGGCTGCTGCGGCAGACATAATATTATGGTACTTTTACCCGGACAGGGGAATAACAGCAGTAAAAACTGCAGGTGAATATTTTATTGAAATGCTGTTATTCATTCCTCCAATATTTATATTAATTGGACTTTTAGATGTTTGGGTACCAAGAAAAGTAGTAGAAAATAATGTAGGTCCAGACTCTGGTATAAAAGGAGTACTCATATCAATACTAGCTGCTGCTGCAGCGGCGGGGCCGCTGTATGCAGGTTTCCCGGTGGCTTATACATTAATTCAAAAAGGGTGCCGGATTTCAAATGCCGTAATATTTCTCGGCACATGGGCAACTATTAAAGTACCGATGTTAATGATGGAAATTAAGTTTATGGGATTGGATTACATGCTGGTAAGACTGGGACTAACTCTCCCGGCAATTGTTATTACCGGTTATGTAGTTGAATATTTAATAGGTATAAAACAGGCTGCAGCATCCAACCTAGATACATGACTATAGATATTAATTAACCCCGCAGCAGTTTTCCTGCGGGGTTTTTTGTATGATTATTTGTTGTATCCGCCATACCCATAGCCAGGAGTACCTAACAGCAGCAGAATGAGAATCAAGAACACGATGAAGGTAGGGTCATAACCGTAGCCGTAACCGCCAGACATTAATGATTACCTCCTTTCTTTAATTTTGCTAATATAATATGAGCTGATAAAAAATTTGTTACAGCAGCAGTGAAAAATCACTATGACAATGACAGCAATGTCCCTGCAGGCAATGTATAATATATTTCATAATTGAAAAAAAGCACGCAAAATGTTACTATATTAGTAAATATTTATATAGTTATAAAAAGGAGGGTACCAGTATTGGATATAAAAATTCTGGGAACCGGGTGCCAAAAGTGCAGCGCACTGGCCAACCTTGTAAATGAAGTTGTTAAGGAAATGAATGTGCAGGCTGAGGTTGAGAAAGTTGAAGATATACCACAAATAGTAAAGTATGGGGTAATGACAACTCCCGGGTTGGTTGTTAACGGTAAAGTAAAATTAACAGGTCGTCTACCGAGCAGAGATGAATTAAAAAAGATTATTTCTGAAGAACAGTAGACGTTTAATGTTGAAAGCAGGTGCCTACTATGAAAATAGCTGTATTTGCCGACATTCACAGCAATTTACTGGGATTAAAAGCTGTTTTAGATGACATCAATAAAAAAAATATCAATAAAGTCTACTGTGCAGGGGACCTGGTGGGCTATGGCCCTCGTCCCAATGAAGTGATTGAATTATTACGTCAAAAAGAAATACCAACAGTAATGGGCAACTACGATGATGCTGTAGGCAATATGCGGCTTGTCTGCGGCTGCGATTATAAAGATGAAAAAGCCATGAAACTCGGGGAAAGGTCCATATCATGGACTAAAGAAAATACTTCTGAAGAAAATAAATCCTGGCTTAGAGAGCTTCCCCAGCAAATAACATTTACTGCTGAAGGCCTTCGTTTTTTAATAGTACACGGAAGCCCCAGGAAGCTCAATGAATACCTTTTTGAATCTACACCAGGTGAATACTTAAATGATCTGCTGGCAGAAAATAGCTGTGATGTGTTAATTTGTGGGCATACCCACCTGCCATATCATAATAAATTAGAAAACGGGCATGTGGTTAACGTGGGAAGCGCCGGCAAGCCCAAGCATGGTAATCCAAATGTAAATTATGCAGTAATAAATGCGGCTGAGAAAAATGTATCAGTAGATTTTATAGAAGTAGCATATGATTATGAAACTACAGCAAAAGAAATTGAAGAAGCGGGTCTCCCGGGAGAATTTGCTGATATTATACGGACAGGCAGAACGTAAAATTAAATGGAGGAGCTGAAGCTCCTCCATTTAATTTTACTCCGGCCATTTATTTGCCCTCTGCACTGTTAATTTTTACATATGTTATTGTTGGTTTAAATAACCGGGACCAAAGCCGTTACCCATTCCTCTGCCAAATCCTCTTCCTTTACCATACCCGAATCCACCAGGACCACCCATGGGGCAGGTGAATCCATTTTGGGCATGGAACTGGTACATCTGGTCAAAGTGCTGTTTGAAAAGCTCACCCTGTTCTTTAGTCAGCTTTCCATCTTTGACCGCTTGATCTACCCATGCCTTTTTGCTGTTAAACTTTTGCTCAAACCACTCTTTAGCACTGTTGTCTGCATTGTCTGCTGCAAATGCTGGTACAACAAATACAGCCACCAGCGCAAGTAATACCACTGCACTTAATACTTTTTTCATCTATATGCACCTCCTTTATTTGTTGGCTTTAGTATAACAATATATTTTTACATAACAAGCACAAAAATGTCACAAAA
>JACDOL010000037.1 GCA_017656165.1 Desulfotomaculum sp. | reverse complement strand
TTAATTTAAGGAGAAAATCTATATTTATGGCATATTTTGGCTTTAAAATGTCCATACTAAACAAAAAACTGTGTGTGGGGGGATGTAAGATGCCTGTGAAGATAGGTATACCCAGGGCACTGCTTTATTACTACTACTATCCCATGTGGAAAGAATTTTTTGAATCCCTGGGATGTGAAGTGGTAGTTTCAGATAAAACCAATAAGGCTATTTTAAATGATGGATTATGCCATTGTGTAGATGAAGCTTGCCTCCCGGTAAAACTGGCCTTTGGTCATGTTCTTAATTTAGCAGGCAAAGAGATGGATTATATATTTATTCCTCGCCTGGTAAGTATAGCAAAGAATGAATATATATGTCCTAAATTTCTAGGGTTTCCTGATATGGTTAAACACAATTTGACCGGCCTACCCGGAATAATTGACGTAACCATTAATATGAGGCTAAAAACGCGGGAGTTAAGCCAGGCATACAAGCAGATAGGCAGTATATTTACCGGAAGCAGGTTAAAAATATGGCGTGCATACCGCCGTGCTCAAAAAGCTGCTGAAAAATACAATCAGCTGCTTTTGGAAGGATATCTCCCGGAAGATGGCTTTGCTGCAATGTATGACACAAAGCCGCAGCGGCGTCTTGATAAAAATCATGACTTGAAGATAGCTGTCATAGGACATCCCTATACCATTTATGACCCTTACATAAGTATGAACATTATGAACAATTTAACCCAAATGGGTGCCCGGGTAATAACTGCTGATAATCTTGCTGAAGAAATAGTTCGTCGAGAAGCAGCTAAGCTGCCCAAAAGACTTTTTTGGACCCTGGGGCAGCGTGTTATTGGTGCCGGATTTTACTTTATATCAGATAAAAATGTTGATGGAGTAATTAATATTACCTCTTTTGCCTGTGGACTTGATTCCATGATCGGCGAATTGCTAGATAGAATGACCAAAGAAACAAGGCAAATTCCCTTATTAAACATTACCCTTGATGAACATACCGGTGAAGCTGGAGTATTGACCAGAATTGAGGCGTTTTTAGACATGGTACGCTGGAAGAAGGACAAGCAGCTTCCTGGTTTAGGCAGTGCTTAGTAAAAATAATTACTGGAGGTAGCAAATGAAAGTAACGTTTCCGCATATGGGTAATCTTTATATATGTGTAAAGGGAATGCTGGAATACCTGGATATTGAGGTGGTTTTACCCCCTCCATCCAGTAAGCGCACCCTTACATTGGGAGCAAAACATGGTCCTGAGTTTGCGTGTATGCCCTTGAAGCTTAACCTGGGAAATTTAATAGAAGCCAGCGAATTAGGTGCGGACACAATTATGATGGCCGGGGGATGCGGTCCCTGCCGTTTTGGTTACTACGCCCAGGTTGAATATTCCATTTTGCGGGACCTGGGTTATGATTACAACATGGTGGTTTTAGAACCGCCTGAAAAAAGCATTACAGAACTGACATCCCGGGTAAGACAAATCACAGGTAAAAAATCCTGGTGGAAAGTTATTCAAGCCATCAGGTATGGATACTTAAAGAGCAGGGCCGTTGATGAGGTTGAGCTCATGTCTTTCCAAATACGTCCCCGGGAAATTGTAAAGGGGGAAACTGACCGGGCCCTGGCTCAAGCACTGAAAGAAATAGACAGTGCATCAACAGTTCAAGAATTAAAGCTGGCTGAAATGCGGGGGAAGAAAATAATGCAGGATGTAGCAGTAGATCCCAACCGGCCGGTAACAAAGATTGCTTTAGTTGGCGAAATATTTACTCTATTGGAACCCTTTGCCAATCATAATATTGAGCGAATTTTGGGACGTATGGGAGTGGAAGTGGACCGTTCCATTTACTTAAGTGAATGGATTAATGACCATTTGTTTATGGGTCTTTTAAAAGGTATCCGCAGCACAAAGGAATACTGCAATAATGCTGCACCGTTCTTAAATCACTTTGTCGGAGGTCATGGTTTGGAAACAGTGGGCAGTGTTCCTGTTTATGCTCGGCAGGGTTTCCAGGGAATTATACAAATATTTCCTTTTACCTGTATGCCCGAGATTGTAGCTGAGAGCCTGCTGCCAAGGGTATCAGCAGCAAATGACATACCTGTGATGACGCTTATAATGGATGAACACTCTGGTGAAGCGGGTTTAATTACAAGGTTGGAAGCTTTTGTTGATCTTTTAGAGCACAAACATAAAAATGCTAGTGCTAATTAAGAAATACATTAAATGGAAGACAGGAGGAATATCCAGTGAATGGTTACCTGGGAATAGATGTGGGCTCAGTTAGTACCAATATTATTTTTATGAACGAAGATAATCAAGTGCTGGAATCATTGTATCTCCGCACTCAGGGACAGCCTATTAAAACCCTGCAGTTGGGGTTGAAAGAACTGGCTAAAAACCTGCCGGTCAGCACTACAATAAAAGGTGTGGGGACAACAGGCAGTGCCAGGCACTTAAGTGCCGTGATGGTAGGGGCAGATGTAGTTAAAAATGAGATAACTGCTCATGCAGTGGCAGCATCTCACTTGGTGCCTAGTGTAAAAACGGTACTGGAAATAGGGGGGCAGGACTCCAAAATAATTATTCTGCGTAATGGTGTAGTGGCCGATTTTGCTATGAATACAGTATGTGCCGCAGGTACAGGATCTTTTCTTGACCAGCAGGCCAGCAGATTGAATATACCCATCGAAAAGTTCGGTTCACTGGCATTAAAATGCCGTACCCCGGTTAGAATAGCTGGGCGCTGTGCGGTGTTTGCCGAGTCAGACATGATACATAAACAGCAGATGGGTTTTGAACTGCCCGATATTTTGGCTGGTTTATGTGAAGCTCTAGTAAGAAATTATCTAAACAACGTTGGTAAAGGGAAAGAAATACTGGGACCGGTGGTTTTTCAAGGTGGAGTTGCTGCAAATATAGGTATGAAAAAGGCGTTTGAAAAAGAATTGGGTTTAGAGGTTACTGTTCCAGAACATTATAAAGTGATGGGGGCCGTTGGTGCGGCACTGCTGGCCAAGGATGCGGCTGCAAAGGGTAATAGGTCCAGGTTCAAGGGATTTAGTGTTGCTGACATCCATTTTAATTCCGGCAGCTTTGAATGTAAGGGATGCCCAAACATGTGTGAAGTAATTGAAATAAGTGAAGAAGGAAAAACAATTGCTCGGTGGGGAGATAGGTGCGGTAAGTGGAGCAACGCACTGGCCAGGGAGCATGCTCAAATTAGCTAGTTTAAAACCTTGGTGTTTAACCAAGGTTTTTTTAAAATATATCAGAAATTTTGATGCAGCCAAGGTATTTACAGTCCAAAAACACGCCGGAACATATACCTGAACAAATTTCTCCAGTAAAAAAACATAATTTCCTAAACAATAAAAAACCCGGGAGGAGAACCCGGGAAGAACGAAGATGATGTTAAAGGGAATGTGTGGTTACAATGTATCACAATGAAAATATTTATTCTGCAATGCAGCTGACAATAAATTGGATCTTTGAATAAGTATACAATATATCTCTATACTTTTAGTTGAATAAAGATAGTTTATAAAATATAATAAGGCCAACTAAAATTAAACATTACCTCATCTAGATGCCACAGGTGGGGTAGAGGAGCGGACAGGCAATAGTAATCCGGGGAGAAGCGGTTTGATGATTCGTGACGAAAGGGCCGTTCGCCGAAGCCGTGCAGTAAACCGTATCTGCAGGGCTGGGTCGGCATCGAATAGGTGTCGGACTGTCACACAGCTGTTCTGTGTGGAGTGCTATCACTTCTGGTGGCGAGGTATTCTTTGCATCAAACGGTCCAAATGGATACCTGCTGGGCCGTTTTTTGTTTGTGGAAAAAATTACATATAATTATAACTCCTTCCATGTGCACAACATAATACCTCTAAAGCGTATATTTTTTTGAGGGGGTCTCATAAATGAAACTTCAGGGTACAATGATTATTAATGATAAAGGTCATCTAGAAATTGGCGGTTGTGATACTGTAAAACTGGCGGAAGAATATGGTACACCTTTGTACGTATTAGATGAAGAGCATTTTCGTAATAATTGTCGTAAATTTTACCAAGCTTTTACAAAAGAATATGGGGCTGAAGTTCTCTATGCCGGTAAATCTCTTTTAACTTTAGCAGTCTGCCGGATAATTGATGAAGAAGGGTTAGGGCTTGATGTTGTTTCCGGTGGTGAGCTTTATACCGCCATTAGAGCTAATTTTCCAATGGAGCGGGTATATTTTCACGGCAACAACAAAAGTGCTGAGGAAATAAGGCTGGCTATAGAACATAATGTTGGCCGGATAATAGTTGATAACCTTTATGAACTGGAACTGCTGAACAAAATTGCCGCAGAAATGAAAGCAACAGTTAAAATACTGCTCAGATTAACTCCAGGGGTAGAAGCTCATACTCATGAATATATTAAAACAGGGCATATTGACTCTAAGTTCGGCCTGGTGATAGAGAACGGTCAGGCCATGGAAGGCGTACGACGAGCGCTGGAAATGGAAAGAGTTGAATTGTGCGGTTTTCACTGCCATATAGGCTCCCAAATATTTGAGCTGGATTCCTATGGTCATGCTGCCAAAGTGATGATGAAGTTTGTCAATAAAGTAAAAGAAGAAACAGGATTTAAAGCCGGTGAACTGGATTTAGGCGGGGGTTTAGGAATATACTATTATGAAGGTGATGAACCTCAGCCGGTAGAGAGATATGCAGAAATTGTAATTAATACCGTAAAGGAACAGGCGGAAAAATATAACCTTCCCATGCCTAAGGTTATGATTGAACCGGGCCGGTCCATTTCTGGGCCCGCAGGCATAACATTGTACCGGGTTGGTTCAATAAAGGAAATTCCCGGCGTACGCAAATATGTTGCTGTTGATGGAAGTATGGGTGACAACCCGCGACCGGCACTGTACCAGGCTAAATATGAAGCTTATGTGGCTAACAAGATGAATAAAGCCCCAGAAGAAATTATATCTATAGCCGGTAAGTGCTGTGAATCTGGCGATATGCTGGCATGGGATTTATCTTTACCTAGGGTTGAAGCAGGAGACATCTTAGTAGTACCTGCTACCGGTGCATATACTTATTCCATGTCCAGTAATTATAATCGTTTGACCCGACCAGCAATGGTATTGGTTAAAGACGGTAAAGCAGAGTTAATTGTTAGAAGAGAAACTTATGCTGATCTTCTGCGCAATGATTTAATCCCTGATCGACTAAAAAAGAAAGTGTTAAATATTGCTAGTGTAAGATAATAAGCCTTCCCTGCAGCACCCGTACGGGTGCTTTTTTTCTTTATAAGAAAGTATAAGTTTTGATGCAGCCAGGATATTTACCGTAAACGATAGCCGGCAAGGGGTTCAATTTATTGAACCCATCAGCCGGAGAAAAGCGCCGGGTATGTTTGAGGAGTGATGGTTTTTTTTGTTCCCATATTATGCTATAATGTAATGTATTGCAAATAGGAGGGCTGTTTTGAATATGGATGTAATAACCACCCATACAAACACAGATTTTGACGGTTTAGCAGCTATGGTGGCTGCACAGAAATTGTACCCCGGGGCTGATATAGTATTTCCGGGCAAAATATCTCGCAGTGTTGAAGAATTTTTAGCCCTTCATAAAGATATGTTAAAAATCAAGCCGCTTAAGCTGGTTGATATGAAAAAGGTTCGCCGGCTGATAGTGGTAGACAATCATAATCCGAAACGTATTGGTAAATTGGCTAAACTAATGGAAAACCCCGGTGTGGAAGTTCATGTTTATGACCATCACCCGGCTACAGAATGCAACTTATATCATAAGACATTTCTTCTTGAACCCCTGGGTGCGGCAACAACCCTGCTGGTGGAAATATTAAGAGAAAAAAATATTCCCCTTACCCCGCTGGAAGCCACTATATTAGCCCTTGGCATATACGATGATACGGGATGCCTGGTATTTGCCAGTACTACTCCCCGGGATGTAGAAGCTGTGGCTTACCTGCTGAGTAACGGAGCCAATCTAAGCGTCGTTTCTGAATTTTTAAACCGGTCTCTTACTGAAGACCAGCAGTCACTGCTGAAAAAACTGCTGGTTTCATCACAGCGTCATAACTTTAACGGTGTAAAAATACTGATAGCCACAGCAGACAGCGATGAATTTATTGACGGGTTGGCGCTGCTGACCCACAAGTTATCAGAAATAGATAAAGTTGATGCGGTATTTGTAGCTGTTAAAATGGAGGATCGTATCCACGTGGTTTCCCGGACTTCGGTGCCAGAGGTTAACTGCCGGAACATTATGGAGCATTTCGGCGGTGGAGGACATGTGGCGGCTGCATCAGCCAGTATAAAAGGCCTGAATATGCAGGATTTTACCAAACAGCTTCTTAATGTACTGGAAAAAGAAGTTAGACCAATGAAAACTGCCCGGGATATTATGACCAGCCCTGTTAAAACAGTATATCCCGAAACTAAAATAGAAGAAGCAAATCAAGTTATGCTCCGGTATGGCCACACAGGCCTACCGGTGGTTCGGGGACTTAAACTTGTGGGAGTGATTTCGCGGCGTGATGTTGAAAAAGCAATGCATCACGGCTTGGGGCATGCTCCTGTAAAAGCTTTTATGAATGTGAATGTACATACCACCACACCTGATACTCCTATCTCCCAGGTCCAGGATATGATGATTGATTTTGATATTGGACGGCTGCCGGTGGTTGAAAATGACAGGGTGATAGGAATAGTATCTAGAAGTGACGTCCTTCGTACCCTGCACAGGGACTTTAAGCACCGTTATTATACTATTTATAACGAAGGGTCTTCCGGTCAGGCTAACTACAAGAACATGATGAAAAGGCTGCTGCCTGAAAACGTCATGAAAATACTATTTATGGTTGGAGATCTCGCCCAGGAAATGGGTTATAAGGTCTATGCCGGCGGTGGAGTAGTCAGGGATATAATGTTAAATGTGAAAAACCTGGATGTTGACTTGATTGTAGAAGGGGATGCCATTACCCTGGCCAGGGCTCTTGGACAAAAGCTGGGGGGCAAGGTGCGTGCATATGAGAAGTTTGGAACGGCCGAAGTTTCCTTGAAAAATGGTTCATGGATAGACCTAGCCACCGCCAGGGTGGAATTTTATGAATACCCTGCTGCACTCCCGACGGTGGAAACATCGTCCCTAAAACATGACCTGTACCGGCGTGATTTTACCATTAATTCTATGGCCATTTCCTTAAATCCTGGAACCTTTGGTGAGCTGGTGGATTACTTTGGCGGCCGGGAAGACTTATATGCCGGTATCGTCAGGGTGCTGCACAACCTGAGCTTTGTGGAAGATCCCACCAGGATGCTGAGAGCCGTACGGTTTGAGCAGCGCTATCAAATGCATATGGATCCCCAGACACTGCGCCTGCTGAAAGAAGCGGTGTACGAGGAATTAATTACCAGGGTATCTGATGAACGGCTGTGGTACGAAATTAAAATAATATTGAATGAACCGGAACCAGCAGATGTACTGCACCGCTTGTGGGAACTGGGGCTTTGGGAACAGATTTTTCCCGAGATAACTTACTGGGAAGTACAGCCGGTGCTGGAGGAGATTCCCCAGGCTCTAATGGTGCTGCGGAACTGGGGATGGGATGAACCGGCAGAAAAATGGCTTATATATTTTATTGCTATGCTGCACTGGAATGACGAGGAATCTGCCACCAATATCTGCCGGAGATTTACCTTAGGAAGACGGCAAACGGAGAAAATTATAGCTACCATTAAGCACTGGAGAGATGCATTGGCAGAGCTGTCTTCGCCAGAAGAACAAAAAGTTTCCCAATTGGCACGTACTCTTCAAATGCTTCCCCGGGAAGCATATCCAATGTTCCTAGCAGTAATTAAAGAAAAGCTGGCAGTAATGCGCTTTCGCCAGGTAATGGAAGCGGTTCGGAGTAAAAAACCCACTGTTAACGGAAAAGACCTTAAATCCATGGGATTTAAGCCGGGACCATTTTTCCGAAAAGCATTGGATAAGGTATGGCAGGCAAAATTGGACGGATTGGTTAATAACAGGGAAGAAGAATTGAATTTAGCAAAAGAAATAATGTATAAATTAGAGAAAGGGGAAGAGATTAGTGTTTGATTTTCCCACCCCTTATGAAATTGGTATATTACTGCCAGCAATTGTCCTTGGACTAACTTTTCATGAATATGCCCATGCTTGGACGGCGGATAAACTAGGTGATCCTACAGCACGTTACATGGGACGGCTGACTATTAACCCGCTGGCTCATGTAGATATTATTGGGCTATTAATGCTGTTTTTTGCCGGTTTTGGATGGGCTAAGCCTGTTCCCGTTACACCTTACAGGCTAACGGGAGACATGAGGCGCAGTTTAATGCTGGTGTCAGTGGCAGGGCCTGCCACCAACATGGTAATAGCTTTTACAGCAGCACTGTTATTTGGTTTGGCGGCCTCCTTAGGTTCAGTACCTTTAATAGATATTATGCGGCATATTATTATCATTAATGTGGCGCTGGCCGTTTTTAATCTTCTGCCGGTTCCTCCCCTGGACGGCAGTAAAATACTGGCGGGAATACTGCCGGGCAAGCAGGATTGGCTGATTTATTTGGAACAGTATGGTACTATAATATTACTACTGCTTCTGTTTACCGGCATCTTGGGCCCTGTATTAAGGACAGTAATGAGTCCCATATTAAATTTAATGAACATTATTGCTAATTTTAGTACTAGTATATTCTTCTAACTAGAAAGGAGATCTACCATGGCAAAAGGCACAATTTTAAGCGGTATGCGTCCCACTGGCAGGCTTCATATTGGACATTTAAGCGTACTGGAAAATTGGGTTCGCCTGCAGGAAGAGTACAAATGCTACTATACCATAGTAGACTGGCATGCCTTAACTACTGCTTACCAGGAATCGGAAAGCATTAAAAATAACATTCGGGAAATGCTTGTGGACTGGCTGGCAGCCGGTCTTGACCCGGAAAAAAGTACTATTTTTGTCCAGTCTCATGTGCACCAGCATGCAGAACTGCACCTAATGCTGTCTATGATTACCCCGCTGTCTTGGTTGGAGCGGGTACCTACTTACAAAGACCAAGTTCAGCAGCTGGGAAAAATGGGGAAAGACATTAATACCTATGGATTTCTCGGCTATCCCCTGCTGCAGGCAGCCGATATCTTGATATACAGGGCCAATGCTGTTCCTGTGGGTGAAGACCAGCTGCCTCACCTGGAACTGTGCCGGGAAATAGCACGCCGGTTTAATCACTTATATGATAGAGAAGTGTTTCCTGAGCCGCAGGCAATGCTCTCTAGGGTAAAGCTGCTGCCCGGGGTAGATGGCAGAAAAATGAGCAAAAGTTACTTAAATATAATTTCCCTGGCTGCGGAGCAGGATGAAATTAGAAAGCAGGTTAATGCAATGGTAACGGATCCCAAGCGGATACGCAAAACCGATCCGGGTAATCCCGATGTTTGTGTTGTGGACAAGTATCACAGTATTTATACTTCCGGCGAACATGAAGACATTCGTCAGCAGTGCCGTAAGGGTGCAATAGGTTGTGTACAGTGTAAAAAGCGCCTAGCTGAAGTACTAGAAGAACAGCAGGCACCCATTAGAGAAAGAAGGAATCAATACCTAAATAATCCTGGATACCTGGATGATATACTGGCCGAAGGAGCCAAGGCTGCCAGGGAAGCGGCGGAGGAAACCATGGAACTGGTAAGGGAAGCTGTAGGTATCTAGTGTTTATATAGAATGTGGAGGAAGAATGAATGGCTTATACCGTGCGGCTGCCGCTTTTTGAAGGCCCGCTGGATTTGCTGCTGCATTTAATTGAAAAAAATGAGCTGGAGATTCAAGACATTCCCATTGCCTCCATAACTGAGCAGTATATGGAATATCTTAAGACAATGAAAGAGCTGGATTTAGAAGTTACCAGTGAATTTTTAGTAATGGCTGCTACTCTCTTGGCCATTAAAGCCCGCACCCTTCTACCAAAACAAAACACTGGCGGGCAGGAAAGTGATGAGGAAGGACCGGATCCCAAAGAAGAACTGGTGCAGCGGCTTATTGAGTACAAGAAATTTAAAGAAGCTGCTGTTTATTTAAAAGAACGGCAGCGGGAGCAGGGCAGGGTTTATACCAGGCCCAACAGTTTAGAAATGTACCAGTCAATGTTTCCTTCACCCAATCCCTTGGCAGGAGTTGATCTGCCCAAACTGCTTAATGCCCTGCAGGAGGTACTAAAAAGAGCGGTTGAGGTTGAACCGCCTAAAGTGAAAGCTTCAGAGATAAGGGTACAAGATAAAATGGCCCAGGTTAACAGGAAGCTGGTATTGTATCCCAGGGGTATGCCATTTACTCATGCTTTTTCTAAAAATGCCAGTAGGGCAGAAATCGTTGTGACGTTCATGGCTATTCTCGAACTGCTGCGCTTAGGGCAGGTAGAACTGATACAAAAGGAACACTTTGCTGAAATAATTATATTACCGGCAAAGGGAGATATGTCCAAGGATGACGGTATTGTTTCGTGAACATGTTAAGAGTGTAATAGAAGTTTTGCTTTTTGTATCTCCTGAACCACTGGCATTAGATAAAATCTGCCGTGTGGCAGAAGTGGAAGAAGAGGATGCTAAAGAAATACTTCTTAGCCTGCAGCGGGAATATAAGCGCAGCAGCAGAGGACTGCAAATTATAGAAATGGCAGAGGGGTGGCAGATAACTACAAAGCGTGAGTTTGCCCCTTATGTGGAAAAACTGTATAAGAAAAATTCCAGTTCTACTTTATCTCGGGCTGCTTTAGAAACCCTGGCTATTATAGCTTACCGTCAGCCTGTTACCAGGGCAGAATTGGAGATGATACGAGGGGTAAAATCAGACAGCAGCCTAAATACTCTTGTTGAGAGGGGACTGGTGGAAGAAAAAGGCCGCCGCGATGCACCTGGGAAACCGGTGCTTTACGGGACTACCAATGCATTTTTAAGGCATTTTGGTTTAAAAGATTTATCGGAGCTGCCCGATCTAGATAGTTTTATACAAGAAGCCGAACAAATGGAAACCCTGTGATTGGGGGGTACAGCATTTTGCTGTACCCCTTTTTCAATATTAGACATTCATGCCTAGCCGGCAAATTCAAAGAACGACGTGTAAATACCTTGGGTGGTAAGACCGAGGTTTTTTATGAATAAATTTAAAGTCAAGGTTGAAAAATAAGTACACTATTATATTTGGGGGGAGAATATTGAAAGGACAGATAATGCGGCTGGTGCTGGTTCTGGCAGCAGTTCTGCTGGTTGGAGCATGTACCGGGAGAAAAGAACCGGAACAAAAACCCCAAACACTGGTAGTCCCAGAGGTATCTTTTATACCCTTTGAGATAATAGATTTAAATGAAGCTCCTAGTTCGGTAAAAAAAATTGCTCAATCTATGAATGAACATAATTTTATTACTTGGACCCAAAATAATGGAAGCGGGTATGTAATTGTATACCCCGAAGGTAAAGGTTCTGTAAAAATAGACCGCATTGAACAAAGGGTGACCGATACAAATCATTCATGGTTAAATGTAAAATTAAAGTATTCACCCCCAAAAGAACAGGATAGTGAAGCCCAGCCTATTGTTGCAGAGTTTGACTTAATGAACAGTCCCAAAACCATGGGATTTCAAATATCAGGCATTGATACTGCAGCAGTACCAGGAGAAAATGCCCAAGTGAAAAAAGAATCCATAACTATCGAAGAAAAAGAAAATCAATCTAGGAATGAAAAAAACATTTCTAATGACGAAGATCTTGAAGAGGTAAAGATACAAGAAGGTCCAGTTATAAGAATAACCAGGCCTGCACCGGGGGAAGCGGTAAAAAGCCCGGTAACGGTAAGCGGCGTGACCGCCTTGGAAAAAGGAGAAGTTAGAGTTTGTATTATTGATTCATCCGGTCAGGTTCTAGCAGAAAAACCAGTGCAGGTAACAGATTCCAAATTTGAAACGACGCTGTCTTTTTCAATTTCTGGTGAAGACCAGCAGGGTTCGGTGGAAGCTTTTATTATTGATCCCGGTGATAATACAGAACTGGGCCGGGTATCTATATCGGTAATTATACAGACTTAAAGCTGAAAATCGAGACACTGCCTCGGTTTTTTTATAAGTTTTGACGCTGCGCTCCTTAAACATACTCTGTATAACTTTATGGAAAAAAGGTAAAATAAGTTAATAAATTACCTGGGGGGTGGGCAATGCAGCTGCTTTTAATTTTTCTGTTTACGGTGACAATACTGCTGGTTGCCCTTACCTTAATACCCTTGAGAATTAGAATTCGCTATCAGCAAAGAAACTTTAATGATTTGATGACAATCGAAATGTCATTATGGAAACTGCCGCCTTATAAGCTGGCTGTTTCCTTGATTAATTTTAGTACCAGCACCGGTGGGGCTGAGCTGAAATATGACAGCAGTGTAAAGAAGCCTGGTTATTTAATAAGAACTGTTGTGACTACCCTGCTTGGGATTCCGGGGAAAAAAGACGAGTTGGGCAGCGAGAACAGAATTTTTAATTTACCGTTCAGCTGGAAAAAAATACAGCGGGTGACAAAAACGCAAAAAAAAACGTTCCATTATTATTGGGCAGCCGGTAAATATTTATTAAATCATGTGCAGTGCCGTTATTTAAAATGGCATACGAAATTGGGTATAGAAGATGCAGCTGTTACCGGGGTTGCTACAGGCCTGGCTTGGGCTGCAAAAACCGGCCTGCTGTCAGTATTGTTTAAACTTGTGAAACCTCCCCTTCAGAGACCAGAACTGCAAGTTAAACCTAATTTTAACAGCAAGGAGTTAATTATGGATTTAGACTGCATATTTGAAGTACGTCTAGGCTATATTATGATTACTGGTACAAAAATGCTTTTTATCAAGGGATAGACACTTTACAGGGGGTGAAACAGTTGAATGAGCATCCAATAGAAGGACTGATGAAAAATGCCATGGAAAGTATAAAAGAAATGGTGGATGTTAATACGGTGGTAGGAGATGCAGTGGAAACCCCGGATGGAAGCGTGATAATTCCTATATCTAGGGTTGCCTGCGGGTTTGCAGCAGGAGGTGGCGACTACCAGAGCCGGGAAACCGATAAAGGAGAAGAAAACCAGCCCACATCTTTTGGTGGGGGCAGCGGGGCCGGGGTATCAGTTCAGCCAGTGGGTTTTCTGGTGGTTGGAAACGGCCAGGTCAGACTGCTGCCGGTGGATGGTAATGCCATATATGATCGTTTAATAGATATGATGCCCAATCTTATTGATAAATTGCAGTCAATGTGCAGCAGGGATAAAAATAAAAACCAAGAAGGAGATTCTAATATTCCCATGTCTTAAGAAAAATAAGGGGCGCGAAAGCCCTTTATTTTTTTAAGGTATTTACCGGAGAGATTTGTTCAAGTATATGTGCGGCGTGTTTTCGGAGTGTAAATACCTTAACGCTGATATAACCGAAGTTTTTTTATTTGCTTTCTGTAGAGATAAACCTTATGCTACAATTTACAGTGATCTACAAAATTTTATGGATCTTAAGGAGCGTAATATGAGTGTTTATTACCAACCAAATGATAAACTTCCCATATTTAGAACAACAATTTATGCATTCCAATGGCTGGCGTTTAATTTAGTTAATGTTGCGGTGGTGCCCCTGGTGGTAGGAACGGCTTTAGGGCTTGATCAGCACGGGACTGCAGCTTTGGCCCAGCGAACCATGTTAGTAATGTCCCTGGCCATGCTGCTGCAGGTGTTTTTTGGTCACCGTTTACCCATAATTGAAGGTCCGGCTGGTATGTGGTGGGCGGTGTTTATTACCTTGGCTTCCATGTCTCCGGGATTAGGAAAGAGCCTGGCGGTTTTAAGGACTGATTTGGAATTGGGAGTAATGACAGCAGGAGTAGTCCTTGTGGTGCTGGGGTTAACTGGTTTAATGCAGCAGGTTCTAAAATTATTTACCCCGGTGGTTACGGGTACAGTTCTGGTACTTTTAGTGCTTCAGCTATCAGGTTCTTTTATTACAGGAATGCTGGGTATAAGCGGCAGTGGAGATGTTATTGATCCACGGGCAGCGTTAGTTTCTATTTTGGTAGTGGCAGTGGTAATATTAATTAGTTTAACAGGCAGAGGCTTTATTCGAACTATTGCCATTTTAATTGGTACAGGCATTGGCTGGTTAGCAGCTGTACTGCTGGGTTTGACTGCAGAGGCCCAGCAGGGTAGTTATCCGCTGGTTCACATACCATCTTTATTTGCCTGGGGACGGCCCACCTTTGACCCGGGGGTTGTGCTGGTTTCAGTGGTAACGGGGGTACTGGTTTTATCTAATCAAGTAGCCAGCATACTGGCCATGGAGCGAACACTGGGGGACAGGCTGAAGTCCAATACATATACACGGGGAGTGATGTTTACCGGTATTGGAGATATTCTTGCCGGATTAGGAGCTGCTGTGGGTATGGTGTCTTACTCTGGAAGTGCGGGCCTGGTAAGCATAACCGGCGTAGCAGCTAGGGCACCATTTATACTATTCGCAGTGGTAATGATGATAATGGGTATGCTTCCTCCTGTTGCTGTTTTTTTAACTAACATACCGCTGCCGGTGGGGTACTCCGTTCTTTTGGCATCTTTTTGTCAGATCTTGGGTTTTGGCCTTCAGGATTATGCCCGGCTTAAAATGACTGGAAGGGACTTTTTTGTTATTGGCCTTCCTATAATTTTGTGTGCCGGTTTAAAATCCGTTCCGGCTTCAGCATTTAACGGTGTTCCAGATTTGCTGCGTTATGTGGTGGCCAACGGTTTTATTTCTGGTATGCTGCTGTGCCTGCTTTTGGAACATATTCTTTTACCCAAACAGAATTAAACTTTTACTAAAATAATGACATGTTTAAAAAGTTAAAATATTGTAAATATGAGCAGGAATTAGCATATTTTTGTAGTAAGTTTTAATCTAAATTAGTATGTCAGAATTATAAATATATGCTGTACATTTGTATCAGGGGGAGCAAATATGCCGGGCATAAAACTTGCAGAGAGTAATATTCAAACCCAAATTGCTGTTCAGAGGGGAAATTTTATTCAAGGGCTGCCGGTGGATGAAAATTTTATCCGCCCAATTGTTTTGCAGGCGTGGCAGAGATGTAAAAAAAATGGGGTTAAAAACGATACGACTTTTAAAATATCCTCTCTAAGCCAGCAGGAGGTGGAAAAATCTTTAAAAGATAATGAATTTTTACTGGAAGCAGTTAAGCCTTTCTTAGATATTGCAGAAAAGACAGCGGTAAATGCACTGCCGCATTATTATTTAATAGTGGCTGACAATAAAGGATGTGTTTTAGATATTCGGCGTAATGAAGAGACTGAAAATGTTCCTTACCAAAAAGGAATTTGTTACACAGAACAAATTGCCGGAAATACAGCCTTAAGTACTGCGCTGCATCTTAAAAAACCCGTATATTTTGTGGGTAATGAGCATTACTTAGAATTGTTTAGCGGCCATAGTTCCTTCGCTTCTCCTGTTTTTGATTCCAATGATGAACTGATAGGGATAATACTGCTGGGTACGCCCTTACATATATCACCAGAGTTTTCTTTTGCATTAGTTATATCTATAACAGAAGCCATATCGTTTGAATTGAAGCATGATAATGGCGGAAGGCAGAGAGAAAGAAATACAGGGAAAACTAGTCTGCTTGCTGCCAATTTGCTTAACAATATACCGGTGGGGTTATTTATATTTAACAAGCAGGGAAACCTGCAGTTAATTAATAAGGCTGCAGCAGATTTATCTGGTTATTGGTTAACTGAACTGCAGAACAGGCATTATTCAGAGTTTGACAAATTACTTTTCACTTTTGATAAATTTTCTTCTTATGTAGATAACGTTTTATTGAGTGGTAATCAGGTTTTGGAAGCAAAAATAAAATTACGGCAAAAAAGTGGAAGGTACATAGATACAGCAGCTGACATTTACCCTCTAGATTATTCCGGTATGGGTATTAACGGTGTCCTGGTAGTTTTACAGCAGTATGATAAAGATAAAAACAGCATACAGTTTCCTTCATATATTTTTTCAAAAGCCACCAGTTCAATTGTGATAGCAGTTGATGAAGAGGGTAAGCTTTCTATTATTAATAAGCGGGCAGCAGATATACTCCAGGTTGACCCACAAAAGGCTGTTGGCAGCAATATCTCTGAAATAATTCCACAGTGGCCATCGGGAGGAAGAATTTTAAATAGTACACTGCAAAATGCCGGGGAATATAATGTTTATGAATTTTGTATAGACATTGACGGTGAAAATAAAATTTTTTTAGGTAATTTTGATTTGCTATATTCGAGAGATGGCCAGCACCTGGGAATACTTGCGGCGCTGGAAAACATAAATGAAGTTAAGTGCCAGCAAAAAAAAATTCAGCACCAGCAGCGGTTGGCTGAAGTGGGGCAGCTAGCGGCAGAAATGGTACACGAAGTCAAGAACCCAATTACTACTATTAGTGGTTTTATTGAACTGCTGCGCAGCAGTATGACAAAGGACCAGAAAAAGGAACAAAAGTATCTTGAAATTATCGCATCAGAATTAAAGCGTGTTAGACAGATACTGCAAAATTATCTTCAGTTTTCACAGACAAAACCTCGTGTTATGGAGGAAGTTTACATAGATGATATTATAAGGGATGTTCATATGCTCCTTGAAGGTTATGCCGGGATGCGCAATGTTGAAATTGTAACTGAACTATTGCCAGGGGTACCACGGTGCAGGGTGGATGTTAATCAGATTAAACAGGTTTTTATCAACCTTGGTCAAAATGCCATTCAGGCTATGGACAGGGGAGGCACACTGACTTTTAGAACCTCATATGTGGTTGATCTGAATAGAGTGCGAGTAGATGTAAAAGACAATGGGCCGGGGATGAGCAAAGAAGATTTGGAAAAACTGGGAATACCTTTCTTCACCACCAAGAAGGACGGTACCGGGTTGGGTTTAACAGTGTCTTATGCTATAATTGCCCAGCATGGAGGTTATATTGACGTATTCAGCCAACCAGGAAAAGGTACCATGTTTTCCATATTTTTACCTGCTGTAACTAACTAAAGAAGGCGGCTTTTCAGCCGCTTTTTTTTAGTTCTAACCTACCCCGTGCGTTCATACTCATGTAAAAAGGACAAGACTGACGAGCTCGGGGGTGGGACATTTGGTTAATTATATATGGCTGGGCATGATTGTAATTAGCATTATAGTTGCCGGAGCTCAAGGTGATATAGAAGTGATAACAAAGGCTGCCTTTGAAGGGGCTGATACTGCTGTTAAGGTAAGTATAAGCCTTATTTCTATTATGACATTTTGGCTGGGTATTATGAAGCTGGCAGAAGCCGCTGGATTAGTCCAGGCACTGGCCAGGTTAGTGCGTCCTATAACTGCTTTTTTATTTCCCAGCATTCCTAAAGATCACCCGGCACTGGGAGCTATTGTAATGAATTTATCTGCTAATGTGCTGGGACTTTCTAATGCAGCCACGCCAATGGGTCTGATAGCTATGAAAGAACTGCAGAAACTTAACGGAAACTCAAAGACTGCATCGGATGCTATGTGTACTTTTTTAGCTGTCAACACTTCATGCATAACCTTAGTACCAACCACTATAATTGGTATCAGGCTGATGTATGGTTCACAAGATCCCACTTCCATTGTTGGTACTACCATTTTCGCCACCGCCTGCGGTATGACAGTGGCTGTGACGGCTGACCGCATTTTCAGGAAAATTTATAACTGGCGGGGTAAATAACATGTTTGAGGTTATTAATCAGATATCCAGGTGGGCTATACCGATAATTTTACTGCTGGTTCCGTTGGCTGCTTTTATTAAAAAAGTGCCGGTTTTTGAAACTTTTGTAGAGGGGGCGGAGGATGGTTTTACAACAGCCATAAAAACTATTCCTTACTTAGTGGCTATGCTGGTAGCTGTCAGTGTTTTTCGAGCTTCGGGTTCAATGCAGCTGATGGCAGATTTTTTTTCTCCAGTACTAAATAAAATAGGATTTCCCGCGGAGGTGCTGCCCCATGCAATCATGAGACCTTTGTCCGGTGGAGCTGCTTTAGGAATTGCAGCTGACATAATTAAACATCATGGTCCGGACAGCTTTATCGGTAAGCTGGTATCCACAATGCAGGGAACCAGTGATACTACTTTTTACGTTTTAACGCTGTATTTTGGTTCGGTGGGTATCCGTAAATACCGCTATGCTGTGGCAACGGGCCTTAGTGCGGACATTACCACCCTGGCAGCTTCTTTATTTATTGCCCATGCCATGTTTTAAGAAGGAAAATATAATTTTATGTAGAAACAGTATGCCCGGTATTAAAACCGGGTATTGTTATTATAAAAAACGCCGAGATGAGAGGGATAAAATGGAAAGACTGCAAAAATTTATGGCTCATGCCGGGGTGGCCTCCCGTCGGAAATGTGAGGAATTAATTTTAGAGGGAAGAGTTAGAGTAAACGGGAAAGTGGTAAAGGAATTGGGGGTTAAAATACACCCCGATAAAGATAAAGTATATGTTGACGGCCGGCTTATTAGGCGGAAAGAGAAAAAAGTATATTTGGTAATGAACAAACCCAGGGGATATGTCAGTACTGTTAAAGACGAACGCGGGAGAAAAACAGTGCTTGATCTGCTTGATAATGTAAAAGAGCGGGTATATCCCGTGGGACGGCTGGATTATAATTCCGAGGGATTGTTAATATTAACAAATGACGGGGAACTTGCCAACGCCCTTACCCATCCTAGGCATCAAATAGCAAAAACATATAGGGTAAGGGTGGAAGGTGTACCATCAATGGATAAACTGGAAAGGTTGGCTTATGGAGTAAAACTGGAAGACGGTGTTACCTCACCGGCCAATGTCAGTTTATTAGATGTCCGAAATGGAAATGCCCTGCTGGAAATTACCATAAGAGAAGGCAAAAACCGGCAAGTTCGCCGCATGTGCGAGCATATAGGACACCCGGTAAAAAGACTGGTGCGTACCCGCATAGGTCCTCTTGAACTGAGGAAAATGAATTGTGGGGAAGTACGGGAGTTAACAGGTAAGGAACTAAAAGAACTGTTTAAGGCAGCAGGGATAAAAAGAAAAAAAACAGGCTGAAAAGCTGCCTCATATATGGGGCAGCTTTTTATTGGTGTGCCCGGCATGGGCGATGTCTATAGGGTGAAAGTCCCGAACG
>JACDOL010000036.1 GCA_017656165.1 Desulfotomaculum sp. | reverse complement strand
AGTTTCATTCATTATTTTAATTTCCTGTCCAGGCGGGCCACATGTATTAATATTCTGGCCACAGCCTCATATAACTCCGGTGGTATTTCTACCCCAATGCCCAAATCTGCTAAGGCCTGGGCTAAAACTTTATCTTTATGAATGGGGATATTTTCTTTTTTTGCTATTTTTTCAATCCGCCTGGCAACTTCACCGTACCCGGCAGCAACTACCTTGGGAGCGTTGTCTTCTTCAGGCTTGTATTTTAATGCTGCTGCTATTTTTCTTTCCTGGGTCTTTTTTTCAGTCAAAATTACACCTCCCAGTCAATTAGCGACTTGATGACTTCGGCGTTAGCGGCTGCCGGGTCAATATCTTCGCACCGGCGCACATTGGGCTGAACCAGGCAGGAGGTTACTACTTCATTATACCCTGCTTTTTTTAACTCTGCCTTCAGTTCCGGCAGGTTGTCGAGGATGTCCCGGCATATGGACTGGTTATCAACAATGAACCTTACCACCAGCCCCTTATCCGGTACAGAAAACAGCGCCAGCCACAATATACCTAGGTTTTGGGTATCCAGTTTCATAAATAAGCCTGTGTTTTCCGGTGTATTTTCATCAGCTTTTTTACTGTATTGACGGATATAAAACAGTGCAGACTTAAAGTAGTCGCATTTTAAAGGCAGGGGCAGGTATACCAGTTCTGAAGGAGAAGAATGCCTGCTGTGCTGCAGGTCAGGCTCTTTAGTGTCATCATTTTGGGTTGTTGACACAGCGACCTGTGCCTGCCGGTCGATTTCCCGCAGGGTTTGTTTTTCTACTCTCCCTTTATGAGATTGATTTGTTTTTTGTAGATTCTGCTGTAACTTTAAAACTGCGGGTAAAATACGATTAATATTTATTTATACCACCTGCCTTTTTTTAGAATTATATTCTTCAAGCTGCCATTTATTATTTTATCGTTAACCGTCAGGGCAGGACTTTAGGGGTCAGCAAAAGAAAAATATGGAACAAACGAAGGGAGGAAGTTAAATTGAGTATTGTTCACTGCGGTGTTGTACCTCACCCACCCATTGCAGTACCGGAGGTAGGAAAAGGGGAGGCCGGTAAAGTAAGCGAAACTCAAAGTGCACTGGTTGAATTGGGGCGGAGGATAAAAGAGAGCGGTGCTGAAACCCTGGTAATAATATCACCACACAGCCCCCTATTTAATGATGCAGTTGTTATTAACAAAACAGAAAAATTACAGGGAACCCTGGCTAACTTTGGTGCTCCCCAGGTTGTTTTCAATTATGACAATGATATTGACCTGGTGGATAAAATCCTGGAAGAGTGTCAAAAGGTAAACCTGGTTTCTGCTCCGCTGGATGAAAAACTGGCTGAGGAATTTGACATTGATATATCACTGGACCACGGGGTTACTGTTCCCCTGTATTTCCTGCGGCAGGCAGGACTGGAACTGCCCCTGGTAGTGGCATCAATGTCCATGTTTTCATTTGAACAGCTGTACCGTTTTGGGGTGGCAGCGTCCAGGGCCGCTGAAAAAACGGGCCGCCGGGTGGCACTGCTGGCCAGCGGAGATTTATCTCACCGGTTAACTCCTGATGCTCCGGCGGGGTATGAGCCGGATGCGGCTGAATTTGATAAAGAAATTGTTAAACTGGTTGGTTCTGCTGATGCTTTAGGATTAATCAACCTGGATATGGATAAAGTGGAACGGGCCGGGGAATGCGGCCTTAGACCAATTATTATGATGATGGGGGCACTGGACGGTAAAGAAGTCCAGGCAGAAGTTCTCTCTTACCAGGGACCCTTTGGGGTTGGCTACATGGTTGCCTCCCTTAAGCCGGGCGGTACCGACGAAAACCGGCTGTTATTAAAAAAACTGGATGAAATGCGCCAGCAGAAGATTAAGTCCCGGCGGCGGAAAGAAAGTTTTTTAGTCCGGCTGGCCAGGGAAACGCTGGAAAATTACGTTCTGGGCAGGCCGAGGCCGGAAATAAAACCGGAGGATATACCCGAGGAATTCAAGCGCAGGGCAGCGGTGTTCGTGTCTATTAAAAAAAATGGACAGTTGAGGGGCTGTATTGGTACAGTTTCCCCCCAGCAGGATAATTTAGTAAAAGAAGTAATGCACAATGCCATCAGTGCTGGAGTGCACGATCCCCGGTTTTACCCTGTAAGGCCGGAAGAACTGGATGAACTGACTTACTCTGTGGATGTTCTTTCAGAACCGGAGCCTATTAATGATATCAACCAGCTGGATCCAAAAAAATACGGTGTAATAGTAAGAAGCGGCCATAAAAGCGGTCTTCTTTTACCTAATCTCGAGGGTATTGATACTGTACAGGAACAGCTCCGGATTGCTAAAGAAAAAGCTGGGATAGCACCAAATGAAGAAGTTGCACTGGAAAGGTTTGAAGTTGCTCGATATAAGTAAGCTATTTCACACCTGGGAGGTAGTTTTTTATGCAGGAAGCGATGTTTTGGCATCCAAAAGACAAGGATAACCTGGTGCATTGTGAGCTCTGCCCCAAATACTGCACCATAGCCCCTGGAAAAACCGGCTTCTGCCGGGTAAGAAAGAACGAGGGGGGCAGGCTGTATACCATTAATTTTAACCGGGTGGCAGCCCACGCCATGGATCCCATTGAAAAAAAACCCCTGTATCACTATTACCCCGGTAAATACATACTTTCCCTTGGAACCACGGGATGCAACCTGCGCTGCGGGTTCTGCCAGAACTGGAGTATAGCTCATGATGACCCCCAGACCATAGAAGTTACACCTGAACATGTGGTTAAGGTGGCAGCAAACCAGGATCCTTATCCCAATGTAGGCATAGCATATACTTACTCTGAGCCCTTTATGTGGTACGAGTTTGTATTTCATACTGCGCGCCTGGCCAGGGATGCGGGGTTGAAAAATGTCCTGGTTACCAACGGTTATATTAACGAGGAACCTTTAAAAGCACTGCTTCCATACATAGATGCTATGAATATCGACGTTAAAGCTTTTACTGATGATTTTTACAAAGAAAACTGCAGGGGTCATTTAGAACCCGTAAAAAGAACGGTTGAATTGGCTTACAAACGCTGTCATGTGGAATTAACCACCCTCCTGGTGCCGGGGCTTAATGATTCTGAAGAAGAAATTAAAAACTTAGTGGATTGGGTGGCAGGTTTAGACAGGGAAATTCCCCTGCACTTTACCCGCTATTTTCCCAATTTTGAATTTGAACTGGACCCCACCCCCCCGGAAACTTTAAAGCGGGCCCGGGACATTGCCCTGGAAAAATTAGATTACGTCTATATTGGAAACCTTGGTGACCCCAAAGCGATGAACACTTACTGCCCTCAGTGCGGCAAACTAATTGTTAATCGTACATGGTATAACGGCAGGGTGGTGGGATTATCCGAGGACAACAAATGCAAAAACTGCGGGAGAAAAATATATATAATCCGGAATTGAAGTATTGATTTTTATTCATGTTAATGTATAATTATAAATAACATTTATTAGAATGCTAGTTAATTACCGGGGGTGAATTTTTTGATAAAGGCAGCAGTTATTGGAGCAACGGGATATACCGGGGCTGAGCTGGTACGGATACTGTCCCGGCATCCGGAAGTTGAACTGGTGGCACTAACATCACGAAGCTGCGCGGGTACACCTTATTACCAGGTATACCCGCATTTATATAAATATATTGAAAAAGAATGCCAGGCTCTGGACTTAAAAAGTCTTGTTGCAGAGTCTGATGTTATTTTCACTGCCCTGCCCCATGGCCATTCCATGGAAATTGCTGCGGAAGTGGTTAAACAAGGCAAAAAAATGGTGGACCTGGGTGCGGATTTCAGGTTGAACAGTGTACAGCAGTATGAAAGTTGGTACAAGGTAGAGCACCAGATGCCGGATTTACTGCCGCAGGCTGTTTACGGTCTAACAGAATTAAACCGTAACAAAATTTCCAGCAGTACACTGGTGGCCAACCCCGGTTGTTATCCCACAACAGCTCTTTTGGGGTTGGCCCCGTTAATTAATAATAAACTTATTGATGTGAGTTCTATCATTATTGACAGCAAATCGGGTGTATCCGGTGCAGGTCGAAAGCTTTCGTTAAAAACCCATTATTCAGAGGTAAATGAAAACTTTCAGGCTTATGGTGTAGCTGCTCACCGGCACACCCCGGAAATAGAACAGGAGTTATGTAAACTAGCTGGTGAAGAGGTGACAATAAGCTTTACACCCCACCTGGTTCCTATGACCAGGGGAATGCTGAGTACCATATATGCTTCCCTGACAAAAGAAATGAATCAAGAGCAAATAAACAGCCTGTACCAGGAATATTACAGCGGCGAATATTTTATCCGGGTGCTTCCCCCTGGAGTGCTGCCTCAGACAAAAGCCCTTGCCGGCAGCAACTTCTGCGACCTGGCAGTTACCTTAGACAGCCGTACCGGCAGGGTAATTATACTATCTGCCATTGACAACCTGGTAAAAGGAGCTTCCGGCCAGGCAGTTCAGAACATGAATGTTATGTTTGGGCTGGATGAAAAACTGGGCTTAGATATGGTTGGAATATATCCCTAACTTGGCAGCTGTTTAGTTGGATGCTTAACAAAGGAGAGGTAAGGAATGACATTAGATTATATAAAAATTATAGACGGTGGTGTTACTGCTGTACCGGGTTTTCTAGCCAGCGGTGTGCATGCCGGGCTGAAAAAAGAAAAACTTGACCTAGCCATTTTGTACAATTCCAAATTGTGCAGTGCCGCGGGGGTATTTACTACCAATAGAGTCAAAGCGGCTTCCCTTCTTTTAACCATGGAGCGGATTAAAGAAGGTTATGCTCACGGGGTAGTGGTAAACGCCGGCAACGCTAATGCCTGCAACGGTCCCCAGGGGCTGGATGATGCTGCTGCTATGACCCGTGCGGCGGCCAAGGAACTGGGCATTGATGAAAAATACATGCTGGTTTCTTCTACCGGCGTGATCGGGGAGCCTATGCCGATGGAAAAAGTTCTGCCCGGCATAACCAAGGCGGCAGGTAAACTTTCAGCGGACGGCGGTCATGCGGCAGCTAAAGCTATAATGACCACCGACCTGGTACCTAAGGAATGCGCAGTTCAGCTGGAAATAGAAGGGCATACTGTTACCATTGGCGGTATGGCCAAGGGTTCTGGGATGATTCATCCCAACATGGCCACTATGCTGGCCTTTATTACCACAGATGCTGTAATAAAGCCGAGTATTTTACAACAGGCTCTAAAACAGGTAGTTGACGACACCTTCAATATGATAACAGTGGACGGGGATACCAGTACCAATGACAGCGTGCTGGTACTGGCCAGCGGGGATGCTGGCCACAGTCCAATAGTTGAGGGCACTACCCAGTACGAAATTTTTACTGCCGGACTTAGAGAGGTATGCAAAAAACTTGCCCAGGACATAGCCAGGGATGGCGAAGGTGCCACCACACTGCTTGAGGTGGTAGTGAAAAATGCTCCCACTATAAAAGATGCCCGGTTGGCTGCCAGGGCAGTGGCCGGGTCAAACTTATTTAAGTGTGCTGTATTTGGTGAAGATGCCAACTGGGGGCGCATTCTCTGCGCGGTAGGTTACTCAGGGGCTCAATTTGACCCGGGTAAAGTTGACATTTATCTGGGAGATGAACAGGTGGCTCAAAATGGAGGGGCAGTACCTTTCAGCGAGGAAAGAGCCAAGGAAATACTGGGCAGAGATAAAGTTACTGTCACAGTTGACCTGAAGGCAGGGGAAAAATGTGCCGCTGCCTGGGGCTGTGACCTGACTTACCAGTACGTACGGATAAACGGCAGTTACAGAACTTAAATAAACCAGAAAGGCGCGGGTTAATCATGTTAAGTGCATTGGATAAAGCGGGCATTCTTGTGGAAGCCCTTCCTTATATTAAAAAATTTTACGGTTCCACTGTGGTGATAAAATACGGCGGCCATGCAATGATTAATTGTGATTTAAAAAAAGCTGTCATTACCGATTTGGTGCTGATGAAGTTTGTGGGTATAAACCCGGTGGTTGTACACGGCGGCGGGCCGGAAATTAACGCCATGCTGAAAAAAATTGGTAAGGAAAGCACCTTTGTGGGTGGTCTCAGGGTAACTGACGAGGAGACCATGGAAATAGTAGAAATGGTGCTGGCGGGCAAACTGAATAAAGAGATTGTGGCCCTGGCCAATAAACTGGGAGGAAAGGCGGTAGGTATTTCAGGCAAGGATGCCGGGCTGATTGAAGCTGCCAAGAAAATGGGCACCGTTCGGCACCCCGATGGCTATGTGGAAAACTGCGATATCGGTTACGTGGGAGAAGTCAAAAAAATAAACCCGGCCATTGTTCACACCTTAATTAATGAAGGTTACATCCCGGTAATATCGCCGGTGGGAGTGGGTGCCAACGGGGAAAGTTATAACATAAATGCCGATACGGTGGCAGGTAAATTAGCCGAAACCCTTAAGGCTGCCAAGCTTATGATTTTAACTGATGTGGAAGGAATTCTAAAAGATAAAGAAGACAGTTCTTCTCTAATATCTGTACTGCATACCGATGAAATAGAACCGCTTATAGAACAGGGAATTATAGCCGGGGGTATGATTCCGAAAGTGGAATGCTGCGTTTCCGCCATAAAAAACGGTGTTAAATCCACTCATATTTTAGACGGCAGGGTGCCTCATTCACTGCTGCTGGAAGTGTTCACTGACAAGGGAGTTGGTACCATGGTGGTGCCCGGCAACGGGAGGGATGCCTGATGAAAAGCCAGGAAGTTGTAAAAATGAATGAAAAATATATCATGAATACTTACGGCAGGATTCCACTGGTGCTGGTAAAAGGCAGGGGCACCAGGGTTTGGGATGCAGAAGGGAAAGAATATCTTGATTTTGTGAGCGGGCTGGCAGTAAATTCCCTAGGACACTGCCACCCCAGGGTGGTTAAAGCAATTTGGAGCCAGGCTGACACTTTAATGCATGTTTCCAATCTCTATCATATAGAGCCGCAGGTTCGCCTGGCCAAGATTTTAGTTGAAAATTCATGTGCAGATAAAGTATTTTTCTGCAACAGTGGGGCCGAAGCCAATGAAGGAGCAATAAAATTGGCTCGTAAGTATGCCAAGGAGAATTACGGTGCTGATAAATACGAAATAATTACTGCCAAAAGGTCTTTTCACGGGCGTACCCTGGCCACCATAACCGCCACCGGGCAGGCTAAGTTCCAGCAGGGTTTTGAGCCCCTGCCGGCAGGATTCAAGTATGTTCCCTTTAATGACCTGGAAGCACTGGAACAGGCCATCGGTCCCCATACCTGTGCGGTAATGCTGGAACCCATCCAGGGGGAAGGTGGGGTATATCCAGCTAATAAAGAATACCTTCAGGGCGTGGCGGAACTGTGCAGGAAAAACAACCTGCTGCTGATATTTGACGAGGTACAGTGTGGGCTTGGGCGTACCGGCAGCTTCCTTGCTTACCAGCGTTACAGGGTGGAACCAGATATTATTACCCTGGCCAAAGCACTGGGCAGCGGTTTTCCCATTGGAGCTGTTATGGCCAAGGAACACGCTGCCAAAGCATTTAAACCGGGGGATCATGCCTCAACTTTTGGCGGCAACCCCCTGGCCTGTGCTGCAGCCCTGGCGGCAGTGCAGGTGCTTTTAGAAGAGGGAGTTATTGACAACGCCCGGCTGATGGGTGAATATTTTAAAGCTGAACTTACCCGGCTGGCCGAAAAGCACCAGAGGGTTGAAGAAGTCCGTGGTGCCGGGTTGATGATCGGTGTAGAACTGGACGGTCCCGGCCAAGAGGTGGTGAGCCGCTGTCAAGAGCAGGGGCTGTTAATAAACTGTGTGGGGGGAAACGTCCTGCGCTTTTTACCACCGCTTATTGTTTCCGAGAAAGAAATAAACACGGCAGTAGACATACTGGATAAAGCATTGGGAGGCTGAAAAATGCCGGTTAAAAAGAATATTAAGAAAGTACTGGTAATCGGTTCTGGACCAATCATTATCGGCCAGGCGGCGGAATTTGACTATGCCGGAACCCAGGCCTGCAAGGCCCTGAAAGAAGAGGGGTTATCAGTAGTGCTGGTAAACTCCAACCCGGCAACCATCATGACTGACGGTGACATTGCCGACCAGGTTTACATAGAACCTCTTACGGGGCAGAACATAGAAAAAATAATTAAAAAAGAACGCCCTGACGGCCTTCTGCCTACCCTGGGCGGGCAGACCGGTCTAAACCTGGCGGTGGAGCTAGCCGAGCAGGGCATACTGGAGAAATACGACGTGAAGCTGCTGGGTACTTCGCTGGATACTATTATGCGGGCTGAAGACCGGGAAAAATTTAAAGAAACCATGCTTTCAATTAATGAACCGGTTCCCGAGAGTACCATAGTTTCTTCAGTTGAAGAGGCCTTAGAATTTGCTGCTGAAATTGGCTATCCTATAATTGTGCGCCCGGCTTACACCCTGGGCGGCACCGGCGGCGGCGTGGCGGAAAATGAAAGGCAGCTTAAAGAAACAGTGCACAGGGGCCTCAAGATGAGCATGATTGGCCAGGTTTTACTGGAACGCAGTGTGGCTGGCTGGAAAGAAATTGAGTACGAAGTAATCCGGGACAGTGCAGATAACTGCATTACCATCTGCAATATGGAAAATATCGACCCTATCGGCATCCACACCGGGGACAGTATAGTGGTGGCCCCTTCCCAGACCCTGTCAGATAAAGAGTACCAGATGCTCCGCACTGCTGCCATAAAAATTATCAGGGCCCTGGGTGTTGAAGGAGGCTGCAACATCCAGTATGCCTTGGACCCATACAGTTACCGGTATTACGTTATTGAAGTTAACCCCAGGGTAAGCCGTTCGTCTGCCCTAGCTTCCAAGGCTACCGGCTATCCCATTGCCAAGATAGCAGCCAAAATAGCCATTGGGCTGACATTAGACGAAATGGTAAACCCTGTCACCGGTAAAACCAGTGCCTGCTTTGAACCAGCACTGGATTACGTAGTAACTAAAATACCCCGCTGGCCCTTTGATAAGTTCAGCAGCGGGGACAGGGTGTTGGGTACCCAGATGAAAGCCACCGGTGAAGTAATGGCCATCGACCGCTGTTTTGAAGGCTCGCTGATGAAAGCACTGCGGTCGCTGGAGATAGGTGTAGACAGCCTGCAGCTGAAGGGAGCTAACAGCTGGTCAGAAATGGAGCTGGAAAGCAAACTGCAGAAAGCTGATGATGAGCGCATTTTTGCAGTTGCAGAAGCCTTCAGACGGTACTGGACATTGAGAGAAGTTCACCAGCTGACTAAAATAGATTACTTTTTCCTGGAGAAGATCAAAAACATTGTGGTGCTGGAAGATGAGCTGCGCTCAGCCGGTTCTGGGCCGGACCCCGAGCTTATTTACAGGGCAAAGAAATGGGGATTTTCTGACAGCTGTATCGGTAAATTGATAGGGCTTGATGAACTGGAAGTTAGGGAACTGCGCAGGCAGTTTAACATCTTGCCAGCATATAAAATGGTGGATACCTGTGCGGCGGAATTTGAGTCAGCAACCCCTTATTATTACTCCAGTTATGACCAAGAAGATGAGGTAACTGTCAGCAGCCGGAAAAAGGTGCTGGTGCTGGGTTCGGGACCCATTCGAATCGGGCAGGGCATTGAATTTGACTACTGTTCAGTGCACTCAGTCTGGGGACTGCAGCAGGAAAATATAGAGGCCATTATAATTAACAACAACCCGGAAACTGTGAGCACCGATTTTGACACTGCTGACAAACTGTATTTTGAGCCGCTGACCCTGGAAGATGTGCTGAACGTAATTGAAAAGGAAAAACCAATGGGGGTAGTGGTACAGTTTGGCGGACAGACAGCCATTAACCTGGTTAATCAGCTGGCGGAACTGGGAATTAATATCCTGGGCACACCTGTCGCCAGCATTGATGCTGCTGAAGACCGTAAAAAGTTTGAACAGCTGCTGAGAGATTTAAACATTCCTCAATCAGAAGGCAAAACCGCTACCACCGTGGCCGAAGCCAGGGAAATTGCCGAGGAACTCGGTTACCCGGTACTGGTCCGGCCTTCATATGTGCTGGGCGGCCGGGCAATGGAAATTGTGCATAATACCGGGCAGCTGTTAAAATATATGGAAAGTGCAGTTCAGGTATCACCCCGTCACCCGGTGCTGGTGGATAAATACATCCGGGGGAAAGAAGTGGAGGTTGATGCCGTAGGTGATGGTAAAAATATTTTTATCCCTGGAATAATGGAGCACGTAGAGAGGGCGGGAGTTCACTCCGGCGACAGTATTGCCGTATACCCGCCGCAGTCGCTGAGCAAAGAAGAAATAGATCAGCTGGTTGACTACACTGTAAGGATAGGCAGAGCATTAAAAATTTGCGGGTTAATTAATATTCAATACGTAGTTGGGGAAGAGGGCGTGTTTGTGCTGGAGGTAAACCCCAGGGCTTCCCGTACGGTACCCATTTTGAGCAAGGTTACCGGGGTGCCCATGGTGCAGGCTGCCACCAGGGCCATGCTGGGGAGAACACTGCCGCAGCAGGGTTATACAGGTGTTTTAGGACCTCTTCCCAAGTATGTGGCAGTTAAAGCACCGGTATTTTCCTTTGAAAAGCTGGGGATGGTAGAAATCTCCCTGGGCCCGGAAATGAAATCAACCGGTGAGGTGATGGGGGTAGACAGAAACTTTGCCTATGCTTTTTACAAGGCCATTACTGCAGCCGGTATGAAAATTGCTCATTCTGGAACAGTGCTGTTTTCAGTGGCCGATAGGGATAAATTGGAAGCAGTGCCGGTGGCCAGGCAGTATTCCCAGCTGGGCTTTAAAATTTCTGCCACCGGGAACACCGCCAAGGCCTTAAGCGCTGCCGGGATAAAAGTTGAAACCCTGGCAGAGCCGCTGGATGCCGTTCGGGCGGGAGATATTCAGCTGGTAATTAACACTCCCACCAGGGGTAAAATTCCCGCCCGGAAAGGATTCAAGCTGCGCCGTACGGCCGCTGAGTATAAAGTGCCCTGTCTTACGTCGCTGGATACTGCCAGGTCACTGGCAGCAGCATTAACCAGCCTGCAGCAGGGGGTAGAGTTAGAGCCGGTAAGCCTGGCTGAGTATGTACCGGGCAAGCAGGCTGAAGAATTTGCTCTTACCAGGTGATAATAATTCCAAGAAAAAGGGGTATATACAATGCTTCTTACAAGTAACCAATTTAAGGGTCGTGATCTGCTGACATTGGCAGATTTCAGCGGGGAAGAGATTAACACTATACTGAAAGCGGCTTCAGATATTAAAGAAAAATATAAAAAAAATATTCCTACACCGTACCTGCAGGGAAAAACGCTGGCGATGATTTTTCAAAAATCTTCTACCAGGACAAGGGTTTCTTTTGAAGTGGGGATGTACCAGTTGGGCGGGCAGGCATTGTTTTTGTCCAGTAAAGACATACAGCTGGGCAGGGGGGAAACAATTGCCGATACCGCCAGGGTTTTGTCCAGGTTTGTGGACGGTATAATGATACGTACCTTTGCCCAGGAAGAGGTGGAGGAACTGGCAGAATATGCTGACATACCGGTAATTAACGGCCTTACCGACCTTACCCATCCATGCCAGGTACTGGCCGATTTAATGACTGTAAAAGAACACAAGGGAAAACTGGCCGGCCTAAAACTGGCCTATGTAGGTGACGGGAACAATGTAGCTCACTCGCTGCTGCTGGGCGGAAGTAAGGTGGGCATGCATGTGGCGGTGGCATCGCCTGAGAAATACAAGCCCAGTGAAAAAATTGTTTCCCTGGCCAGGGAAGCTTGTTTAAAATCCGGGGGCCGGGTGGAAATACTGACAGATCCCGTGGAGGCTGTAACCGGTGCCGATGTAGTGGTTACCGATGTATGGGCCAGCATGGGACAGGAGGATGAAGCCGAACAGCGCATGAAAGTGTTTGCCCCGTACCAGGTGAACAGTGAACTGGCAGCTCATGCCAAACCGGACTACATATTCCTGCACTGTCTGCCTGCTCACCGGGGAGAGGAAGTTACAGCGGAAATCATTGACGGTCCCCATTCAGTAGTGTGGGATGAGGCAGAAAACCGCCTGCATGCGCAAAAAGCTGTTATGGCCTTGTTAATGGGATAATTAACTTAATTTATCAGGGAAAATTTAAAGTTCTTGTAGGAAAATCGGTGTTAATGTAGTATAACTTAAACTTGGCATGAATAAATATAACTCGGCTGTTAGGGGAGAGAAAAATAATGGCAAAAGTGGTGCTGGCTTATTCAGGTGGACTGGATACTTCAATCATAATTAGCTGGTTAAAAGAAAAATATGGTTATGAAGTTATTGCCGTGACTGCTGATTTGGGACAGGGAGAAGAGCTGGAGCCGTTGAGAGAAAAGGCCATTCAGAGCGGTGCCAGTAAAATTTATATTGAAGATTTAAGAAAAGAGTTTGTTACAGAATATATATACCCGACATTAAAGGCGGGAGCCATTTATGAAAGCAAGTACCTGCTTGGAACATCAATGGCTAGGCCGCTGATTTCCAAGAAACTGGTGGAAATTGCAGAAAAAGAAGGTGCGGTGGCTGTTGCTCACGGTGCCACCGGGAAAGGCAATGACCAGGTGCGCTTTGAACTGGGAGTTAAAGCATTGAATCCTGACCTGAAAATTATTGCTCCCTGGCGGGAATGGGATATCCGCTCCCGGGAGGATGCCATTGATTATGCGGAAGCCAGGGGTATTCCGGTACCGGTTACCAAGAAAAGCATTTACAGCCGGGACCGCAACCTTTGGCATATCAGCCACGAGGGCGGGGACCTGGAAGATCCCTGGAAGGCACCTCCTGAAGACGTCCTGGTGCTTACCGTTCCACCGGAAAAGGCGCCGGACAAACCTACACTGGTAGAAATTGAGTTTGAACAGGGTATACCGGTTAAACTAAATGGAGAAGCCCTGGACCCGGTAACCATGCTGGAAAAATTAAACGACATCGGCGGTGCTAACGGAATAGGAATTGTAGATATAGTTGAAAACCGCCTGGTGGGAATGAAATCCCGGGGCGTATATGAGACTCCCGGCGGTTCCATCCTGGTGGCCGCCCACAGGGAACTGGAACTGCTGACACTGGACCGCGACACCCTGCATTACAAGGAACAGGCAGCCCTGAAATATGCACAGCTGGTATATGATGGGCTGTGGTTTACGCCCTTAAAAGAAGCATTGGACGCTTTTGTTGATTCGACACAAAAGAATGTAACCGGAACGGTTAAGCTGAAACTGTACAAGGGAAATATTATTCCGGCCGGTGCTAAATCACCGTACTCACTTTACAATGAAGAGCTGTCCACATTTGGGGCCGATGAAGTTTACAACCAGGCCGATGCAGAGGGCTTTATCAACCTGTTCGGCCTGCCGCTGACCGTGCGGGCACTGATGGAGCGCAGGAACAAGAGTACCGGCAAATAGTATAAAATAATTTCATACACGTTTTACAGGGGCTTGATTAATCAAGCCCTTAAATATTAATACTGAAAGGTGATGCAGTATATGAAACTCTGGGGAGGCAGGTTTCAAAAAAATACAGACCAGCTGGTAGACGATTTTCATTCTTCTATTTCTTTTGACCAGCGCCTCTACAAGTACGATATTAACGGCAGCATTGCTCATGCTAAAATGCTGGCCGAGGTGGGGGTAATTTCCAAGCAGGATGCGGAAAAAATTGCTGCCGGGCTAAAAGATATCCTTGCCGATATTGAAGCTGGTAAAGTAGAATTTGATGTTGCAGCTGAAGATATACATATGAACATTGAAAAACTGCTTATCCAGCGTATTGGAGATGTGGGTAAAAAACTGCATACTGCCCGCAGCCGCAATGATCAGGTTGCCCTGGACATCCGGATGTATTTAAAAGACGAGATTAAGCAGGTGCTTCAGCTGTTGAAAGAACTTAGAAGTACGCTGCTGGACCTGGCTGAAGAGCATAAAGAAACAATTATGCCCGGTTACACTCACCTGCAGCGGGCCCAACCGGTAACCCTGGCTCACCACCTGATGGCTTATGTGCAGATGTTTGAGCGGGACAGTGAAAGGCTGGAGGACTGCTACAAGCGTACCGATGTAATGCCTCTTGGCTCAGGGGCACTGGCTGGCACTACCTTCCCGCTGGACAGGCAGTTTGTGGCCCGGGAGCTGGGATTCAGCAGAGTAACTGAAAACTCTATGGATGCTGTCAGTGACCGGGACTTTGCTGTGGAATTTTGTTCTGCCGCTTCACTAATAATGATGCATTTAAGCCGTTTCTGTGAAGAAATAATTCTCTGGTCTTCGGCAGAGTTTAATTTTATAGAACTGGACGACGCTTACAGTACCGGGTCCAGTATAATGCCGCAGAAGAAAAACCCGGACCCGGCAGAACTTATCAGGGGGAAAACAGGACGGGTATACGGGGACCTGATGACCCTGCTGACTATGCTTAAAGGGTTACCCCTGGCTTACAATAAAGATATGCAGGAAGATAAAGAGGCACTATTTGATGCAGTGGATACTGTGAAAAAATGCCTGATGGTTTTCCGGCCCATGGTTGCCACCATGAAGGTTAAGAGTGAAAAAATGGCCGCTGCCGCTAGGGGTGGTTTTACAAATGCCACAGACCTGGCAGATTACCTGGTTAATAAGGGCATTCCTTTTCGTCAGGCCCATGAAATTGTCGGTAAAGCTGTCCTTTACTGTATACAGAAAGGAAAATCGCTGGAGGAAATGTCACTGGATGAGTACAGGGAACTACACCCGGGCATAGATGAAGATGTATACACTGCCATCAGCGTGGAACGCTGTGTCAGTGCCCGCAGGGTGGAAGGGGCGCCGGCACCGGAAGCAGTACAAAAAGCCATCAATGCTGCCCGGCAGAGATTGTAAAAGAGACGCTTAATGCGTCTCTTTTACATGATAGTTTATTTTATAACTTTAACTGCTTTATTAATGATTTCATCCGGGACGGTAACACCCATGGCTTCGGCTGCTTTCAGGTTTACAACGATGTCAGTGCCTTCCTGACCCTGGATGGGCATTTCTGCCGGGTCACTGCCGTTTATAACTTCCAGGGCCATTTTACCCGTGGTCCGACCCAGCTGGTAGTAATCAATACCGATGGTGGCCACAGCACCTTTTTCTACAGAGTTGCTTTCGCCCGTATATACAGGTATCTTGTGTTCTTCGGCTGCTTTTAGAACGGCGGCCATAGAGGATATAACCATGTTGTCAGTGGGCAGGTAAAATGCATCTACCCTGTCTACCAGTGACTGAGCTGCCTGCATTACTTCACTGCTGGCGGTTACCGTTACTTTAACCAGTTCTAACCCCAGCTCAGATGCTGCTTCTTCGGCAATGTCCACTTGAACTTTAGAATTAATTTCACTGGAATTATAAATAATGCCTACTTTTTTCACGCTGCTGTCAATGTCTTTAATTAATTTAAGCTGTTCTCTTACCGGGTTCATATCGGTGGTACCTGTTACATTGGTGCCCGGCTTATCCAGGCTTTTAACCAGCTTGGCGCTGACAGGGTCGGTAACGGCGGTGATTAAAATGGGAATTTCACTGGTTTCATTGGCCATGGTCATGGCTGATGGAGTGGCCACTGCCAGCACCAGGTCGCACTTATCCTGGACAAACTTGCGGGCAATGGTCTGCAGGTTGCCCTGGTCTCCCTGGGCATTTTGGTAGTCCACAATGAGCTTTTCACCGTCTACATACCCGTTTTCAGCCAGCTCATCCAGGAATCCCTGGCGGGCAGCATCCAGGGCCGGGTGCTCGACAATCTGAATAATTCCCAGTTTTACCTGCTCTCCCGAGGTGCTTTCGCCGTTTCCCACGCAGCCGGCCATACCAGCGGTAAGAAGCAGGGCTAATAATAATACCAGCAGTTTTTTCATTTTTTTCCCTCCATGTACACTTAATTTATTAATTAGCCAGCAGCATCCTGTCGTTAGCTAATGTTTGGCCGCTGGCTTTCTTGAACATTTCCAGCAGGTCGGTAATACCGGTATTCTTGCGCTTTTCACCGCTTAAATCCAGTATGATTTTACCGTCATGCATCATGATGGTCCGGTTTCCCACGCGCAGGGCATCTTCCATGTTGTGAGTTACCATCAGGGTGGTTAAGTTATTTTCTTTTACAAATTGTTCAGTTAATTCCAGTACTTTCTGCCCGGTATTGGGGTCCAGGGCCGCTGTATGTTCATCCAGCAGCAAAAGCTTTGGTGGAACCAGGGTGGCCATCAGCAGCGTCAGCGCCTGGCGCTGGCCCCCGGACAGCAGACCAACCTTGGTGCTGAGGCGGTTTTCCAATCCCAGGCCCAAAAGGCTGAGTTTTTCCCGGAAGAATTCCCGGTCGCCGTTTGTAATACCCCGGCGGAGCCTGCGGCGAGCGCCCCTTCTTAGTGCCATAGCCAGGTTTTCCTCAATGGTCATTGAAGCTGCTGTACCCATCATGGGATCCTGGAACACCCGTCCGATATATGAAGCCCGTACATGCTCCGGCAGATGTTCCACCCGCTGCCCGTCAATAATTATTTTCCCTTTATCCGGCGGGAAAACCCCGGCAATCATATTCAGCAGGGTTGACTTTCCAGCACCGTTCCCGCCAATTACTGTCACTACGTCTCCCGGTTCCACCTCCAGGGATATGCCGGTTAAAGCAGCTTTTTCATTAACGCTTCCGGGATTAAATATTTTCGTAAGATTTGTTATTGACAGCACCCTGGCTGCCCTCCTTTCCCCGCGATAACCTGCCTAATTTTTCTTTAATAAGCGGTGAAGACATAGCCAGCACTACCAGCACTGCAGTGAACAGTTTTAAATCGGTGGTGGGAAGCCCCATTCTCATTACCAGGGCAATTACTGCCCGGTAAACTATTGAGCCCAAAACCACAGCTGTTAAATGCCTAAACAGTGTGGATGTACCGAAAATAACTTCACCTACAATTACCGAGGCCAAGCCAACTACAATCATACCGATACCCATACCAACGTCGCTGTAGCTCTGGTACTGGGCAACCAGGGCCCCGGACAGTGCCACCAACCCGTTTCCCAGTGCCAGGCCGAGGATTTTTGTTGTGTCTGTGTTTACTCCCAAGCTGCAGATCATTTGCTCGTTATCCCCGGTGGCCCTCAAAGCCATCCCCAGCTCTGTTTGTAAAAATATATACAGTATGTAAGTGGTTAAAATTACTGTTCCCAGGCCGAGGACTGCAGCCGCCAGGTTCTCAGGAATACCGGTTCCAACAACATCAGTGTAAATGGTATCCATACGCAGGAGAGAAAGCATAGACTTTCCACCCATCACCCTGAGGTTTACCGAGTACAGGGCAATCATCATCAATATTCCCGACAGCAGGGGAGCAATGCGGAGTCTAGTATTTAAAAATCCGGTTATGCAGCCGGCGGCTGCCCCGCAGAAAAGTGCCAGCATAGTTCCCAGCCAGGGATCATACCCTTCAAATATAATCCTGGCGGCTACTGCTGCCCCGAGGGTGAAACTGCCGTCCACCGTCAGGTCTGGAAAATTAAGCACCCGGAAGGTGATGTATACCCCCAGTACCATTACGCCCCACAAAAGTCCCTGTTCCAGCACACCAAACCACATACTTGCTGCCATTAATATCACCTTCTTTGAATGTTAGCACTTTTTTGCCGCTATAAAACAAAAAAACTCCCGGACGGGAGTAGGTGTAAAATGGAGAGAGGTATTTCGTGTATAGATAAAAAAAGATACAGACTCCATCCTGCCGCAGCTGCCGTCCTAACCTGTATTTCTACCTAAACATATTTAGTTTTTCACCTGTACTGCTTGAAACAATTCAACCGTCCTACCGTTGAAATAATATTAATATACAACTATATGACTGTCAAGAAAATATGGTACTATATAATTGTATATTTTTTCTATTTTAAAGGAAGTAAATATATAATATGTCTTAGAATTTGCCGGCAATCGTTTGGAAAAGCGTTATTTCCTAAACAAATAAGAAAGGGCGTGAAAGATTGAAACCAAAGGTTTTTATAACCAGGAAAATACCGGAAGAGGCGCTGAAAAAAATCAGCAGATCCTGTGAAGTATCTATTTGGGATAAAGAGGATGTTCCTGTTCCCCGGGAAGTTCTTGAGCGGGAGATTGTTAATGCAGATGGGTTGTACAGCCTGCTTACTGATAATATAGATGATGAATTAATGGAAAGGGCTGAAAATTTAAAGGTTATCAGCAACATGGCTGTGGGATACAATAATATTGATTTGGAAGCTGCAGCTAAAAGAGGCATTATGGTTACCAATACACCGGGGGTGCTGACGGAAACCACCGCTGACTTAACTTTTGCCTTAATACTGGCTGCAGCCCGCCGGTTGTTTGAAGCTTCAGATTTCCTGCGCCGGGGAGAGTGGAAAACATGGTCTCCCATGCTGCTTACCGGGCAGGATGTCTATGGAGCGACCCTGGGCATTATAGGCATGGGGAGAATAGGAGAGGCAGTGGCCAGAAGGGCTAAAGGATTTAACATGAAAATACTGTACCACAACCGGAAACGCAGGCCGGAAGCAGAAAAAGAACTGGGTGCAGTTTACGTTGATATGGAGACTCTGTTAAAGGAATCTGATTTTGTCTGCATTATGACTCCATATACTCCAGAAACTCACGGCTTGATAGGGGAGAAAGAACTGCAGCTGATGAAGAAAACAGCGATACTAATAAATACCGCCCGGGGCGGTATTGTAAACGAAGATGCCCTTTATAAAGCGTTAAAAAATGGAGACATATATGCTGCCGGTTTAGATGTGTTTGAAAACGAACCGGTGCCCACAGACCACCCGCTGCTTACCCTTCCCAACGTGGTGGCATTACCCCACATCGGCAGTGCCAGCAGAAAGACAAGGATAACCATGGCAAATTTAGCAGCAGAAAACCTGCTGCTGGCGCTGGACGGCAAAGTGCCGCCCAACCTGGTACCATATCAAATTTAACTGATATCTTAATTTACCTTAGATTTTTGTAGAATTCGTCGAGCCTTATTAAGGGTTATTTTGCTAAAATTTTACATCACGGTGAATAAAAATAACTGTAAAAGAGAAGTATAATATTTGAACAATTATGTTTACAATATCTGGTAAGAAAGATGGTGAGAAAATGGATGCTTTAAGAAATGTTTCTCTTGCACTAATTATTATTGGAGCTCTTAATTGGTTATTAGTAGGACTATTTCAGTACGATTTGGTAGCATCATTATTTGGTGGACAGGCAGCTATGATCAGCCGCATTGTTTACACACTGGTGGGCATAGCTGGTATTTACGCCATTACGTTTTTCTTTAACAGAGAAGAAGCAGAAGCCAAATAATTAAAAGAGGGGAGCCGTTCAATCCCGGCTTCCCTCTTTTGGTTGTTTAGGATGCTTTTTTATCTTAATCCTGGATAATTTCATCAGCACCTGCATCTTTCATCATCTGCCTTACCCTTGCTGCATGGCGTTTCGGCATCTCCACTGTTACTACTGTTCCCCTTTTTCCTTTAAGTGATGGAAATTCATCGGCAAAAGAGGCATCACTCCAAAGACTGTCAGTTTCTGTTTTTATAAAGGCAACCTCATCGGCAATTTCATCGGCACTGTCCCGCCGGTGTTCTTTTTCCAGGTCGGTGATAACCATGTCCTTCCGGTCAAACCCGGCCTTTATTAAACTGTCAACCAAAGAATTCACCTGCTGCTTGTCAGTAAACCTAGCTGCCAATCGCATTTTTAACACCTCCGGTACTAGTATAACCGGGGGGTTGAAAAA
>JACDOL010000035.1 GCA_017656165.1 Desulfotomaculum sp. | reverse complement strand
TAATTATACATGTATTAAAGGTGCAGGAAGTAAGCTAACCAGCCTTAATTATTTTCTTTATATGGCATGCTATCACTTAATGGCTGTGGCGGCTCCTGCGGGTTATATATATGACCGGACATATTTTCTTTTTCAGAATACAGATCAGCATGTTGGCCGTGTCTTTCTGCCCAAATACGCGCCTTATTATTGTCTAAGGCTGTCAAGTATCTTGCCTGTTCTGCGTGGCTATCTACTATTTCTGCTGCTCTTTCAGTTTTAATTAAGGTGCCGGGACCACCAACACAGCCTCCAGGACAACCCATACCTTCCATAAAGTTGGCATCTAAAATTCCTTCTTCTACTTTTTTTAACAGCATATTGCATTCTTTTAAACCGTTGCCTTGAACAGGATGCACTTTCAGGCGGGGTGCTCTTGCTTTTATGGCTCTAGTAATAGCTTCAGTTACCCCACCGGTATGGGCATAAATCCGTCCATCGTGGGAGGCATCTTCCATTTCTAAATGTCCCAGTGACCCATCCAAGGGCACATCTGCCGCTTCTAACAATGCCTTGGTTTCCTTATAAGTTAGTACGCAGTCAACAGCTGGCTGCAGATCAGGCCTTTTAGCCTCGGCTTTTTTAGCAATACATGGTCCTATAAAAACTACCCTGCAGTCAGGTTCAGCATGTTTTAGCATTTTACCCATAGCTATCATTGGTGAAACAGATGGCGACAGCAGGTTGCTGACTTTAGGTCTTATTTTTTCCACCAATTTAATAAATGCCGGGCAGCAGCAGGAGGTTATTACAAATTTCTCACCCTTCTCCACCTGATTAATGAAAAACTGAGCTTCGTGAATGGTAATAACATCCGCTGCCATGGCTACCTCGTAAACATCAGTAAAGCCGATAGATTTTAAAGCTCCTTTTAATATTTCCGGGGTAACATGGTCACCAAACTGGCCGACAAATGATGGAGCTAAAATAGCGTACACTGGATATTCATGACGCTGCATAATCATGCTGGCTACCTGGGCGAATTCAGATCGGTGAACTATTGAACCAGTAACGCAGGAATCAACACACCAGGTACATTCAACACATTTTTCAGGATTTATTTTGTATTTTCCCTGCTCATCCTTATCGATGGCCCCGGTTGGGCAAACTTCAACGCAGGGTTCTGGTTCCTGGCAGTTTTCACAAACCCCTTCAATCAACTCTACTAAAAGTATGTCACCTTTATCATCTTTATCCAGCAGTAAAGTTAATCTTTTAGCTACCCTTTCCTTCCAAAATTCATATTGGGGATCTTTTTTGTCAATACCGCTGTCCTTCATAATTTGTTCCACAATTTTATTTCGATCCTTGGATATGCCTTTTTTAATTTGTCTGGCTAGACTGACCAGCAGCCGGTGGGCAAATTCTTCGGGATTCAAAAATGTTCACCTCTTATAAAAAATTATTTGTAATATTTTAGGTCATTTTTTCACTATTTATCCTTGAAAAACTAGTAATTTACTCAAATGCATTCACTTCTTCCAATTCAAGCCACTCGGTGTAATGCTGGTCCAACTGTTTTTTAAGTTCCTGCAGCTCATTATTTATTTGCAGGCATTTATCGTAATCCTGGTAAATCTCTGGGCTGCACAGCATGATTTCAAGATTTTCTATTTTATCTTCACATTCTTTTATATATTTTTCTAGTTCGTTTAACCGGCGCTCTCTTTTTCTTTTAAGGCGCTGTTTCTCCTTGTTTTGGAGGTACTTTTCTTTGTCTTTTTGCTGTTTAGCTGCAGCAGGTTTATCACTGTTTATAGTGCTGTTTGGTACCGGGCTGAGTTTTTGTTTTTTATAAATATAATAATCATAGTCTCCAAGATAGCTGACAACTCCCTGCTTGGATAATTCTAGAACTCTTGTGGCAATTTTATTAATAAAATAACGGTCGTGACTGACAAAAAGAATTGTGCCAGGAAAATCTACTAGTGCATTTTCCAGTACTTCACGACTGAAAATATCCAGGTGGTTGGTAGGTTCATCTAGTATTAGAAAATTTGCCTCACTAAGCATTACTTTTGCCAGGGTAAGTCTAGCTTTTTCACCCCCGCTTAAATCACATACATTCTTTTCAACGTCATCCCCGCTGAATAAAAAATTACCCAACGTGGTACGGATGTCTGCCTCATTTAATTGTGGGTATTCATCCCATACTTCCTGCAGAACTTGTTTACTGGAATTCAGCTTAGCTTGTTCCTGTTCATAATAGGCAAATTTAACCTTAGATCCAAATTTGATTTCTCCGGAAAGAGATTTTACTTTACCTATTAATGTTTTCAGCAGTGTAGATTTGCCTGCGCCGTTAGGCCCTACCAGGGCAATACTTTCCCCTCTCTCGATTAAGAAGTTTATATTGGAAGAGATTATTTTGTTTTCATAGCCAATGGAAAGGTTTTGAACTTTTAAAACTTCTTTTCCGCTGCGATGTTTGATGTTAAAATCAAATTTTACCTTTTTTAATTGTTGAGGCGGGTCCGCCAAAGCGGTTTTTTCCAGCATGCGGCGGCGGCTTTGTGCTCTTTTACTGGTGGCTGCACGGGCAATGTTTTTTTGTATAAACTCTTTCATGTGATTTATTTCAGCCAGTTGTTTTTTATACTCTTTTACCTGCTGTTTTATATTTTTTGCTTTTTGTTCCAGGTAATGAGAATAGTTGCCGTTATATAATGTAACCTTGCTGTTCTCCAGTTCGTAAATGACATTAACAAGAGAATTCAGCATATAACGGTCATGGGATACCACCAGTAATGCACCGGAAAATGATTTTAGATATTGTTCCAGCCAGTTAAGTGTGTTAATATCCAAGTAGTTGGTGGGTTCGTCCAGCATCAGCACATCAGGATTTTGTAAAAGGAGTTTAGCCAGGGCTACTAAGGTTTTTTGCCCGCCGCTTAAAGCTTTCACTTTAACGTCTTTGCCCAATGCATTTAAGTTTAAACCATGCATAACACTGCGAACAGCGGAATGGTAGCTGTAACCACCTTTTTCTTTAAAAATTTCACTTAGTTTAGAGTACTCATCTATAAACTGCTGGTATTTATTTTCATCGGCCAGTACTTCCTGCCTGCTTAGAGCAAGTTCCAGTTCCCTCAGCTTATTTTCTATTTTTTTCAGAGGGTTAAAAACGGAGAGAAGTTCTTCTTCAATACTGTTTTCAGGTATCAGGCTGCCATGCTGAGAAACATAACCAATGGTTACATTCTTAGGCTTAATTACTTCACCGGCGTCAGGTTTCATTTCACCAGCCATGATTTTAAGTAAGGTGGACTTACCTGCTCCGTTAACTCCAACCAGGCCCGCACGTTCACCGGATTGCAATGTTACTGTTACATCGGATAAAATGGTGTTATTACCAAATAACTTTGTAACATGTGATGCTTGCAGTAATACCACTGATCTCACCTCTACAATACTGTAGTTTAACGCAGTATAATATATGGAGGCAACATAAAGGAGGAATTATTATGAAAATTTTAGAACCAAAGTATGGCAGTATTGGTGTAATCAAGGCTCCCCATGCAGTAAAAACCACCGGGGTAACTTTGTATCACCCAGACTTTGAAGAAATTTATAACAGCCTGGACAAAAATCACAGGATTTCAGCTGCTTTTACAGCTAAATTTGATTACCGGTGGGAATACATAAAAGAAGAGGATTCATATCTACTGCATGTTAAGTATTATTACAATAACCTGGAGTTTGGAGTTAAGTTTCCCAGGAATAAAGCCGGGCAAATACTGCAGAAACTTGTACAGGATGATCAGATGGTTGTTACCTATGTGCTGAAATTTAAAGAGGGTTCTAAAAAGCTGTTTGATGATGCTGTTGTGTTGATGGGGGTAGAGCTGGAGATTTTGCCTGGATCAGATTGGCCAAGTAAATAACTCAATTACTAAAGGCAATGGTGAAAAACCATTGCCTTTAATAATTTAATAATGTCAATCTGTTGACTGTTTAATATTTAATTCTTTTAAATCCTTGTTGCGGTGAGCTAACCTGCTGGCTGCTGCAGCCACTAGACCGCATACCAAGTCATCCAAAAAAGTGTTGACTCTTTCCGGGGTAGTGTCGAGTTTTTTAATAATGCCCGGTTTTACTTTATCCAAGTAACCAAAGTTAGTAGAACCAATGGTTCCATAAAGTGTACCCATACCCAGGGCTAAAATTTCATCAATGCCATACAGGCCATCATCTTGGCGTAAAATGGAAAGAAGAGGTTCATCAAGCATTCCTTTTTCCGCCAGTTCATCCAAGGCTATTCCTGTTAAAATGGTATGCTGGATATCACGTTTATCAAGAACTGCTAGAATGCTTTCCTCGCATTGATCCATTGTAAGTTCAGGGATATAGGGTTTCTGCAGATCATATAGAATAGGCACCAGGTCTTTTATTTTTACACCCCTGCTTTCTAATTTTTTTATGGTTTCCTGCTTCATAATGTCACCTCAATCTATAAGAAGGTAATGTGTTTAATATATTATAGCACTTAATATTGCAGTGCTGGCCGGAATAATTTTAAGTGCAGCAAAATAAAATGTCTGATAATTGAACAATGTCATGCTGTCAGGTTGTATTAATTATATATTTTTTCAAAAAAATATTCTAGTGCAGAAGGAATTAATTGAAACATGCAGAAGTATAATTATTCAGCGTCAGATTATTAAACAGTGTTTGTTTAATTTATTTCAAAAAATTAAACTGGTTTCAGCTAAAAGGAGTTTTGAACAAGTGGAATTAGGGTCACAGTTTAATTTTAACATGAGAGTTAAAGACATAACAGTAATTCCTATAAATAAAGTAGCTAAAGATAAAAAATTAAGTATTATAAAAAACAGCGCCCTCGGGGTCAATGAAAATGATGAGCTGTTAGATGTTCTTACTAATGAACAGTATAATGGTCAGCCCCTTTTGGTGATTTCTACCAGCGGTGAGGCAAAAGGCTTAATTACACCTGAAATGCTGATTAAAGAGCTCAGCCATGCTTACTGTGAGCTCTTGGAGTATGTGAGAGCTAAATTCACTAAAAATGAAAATAAAAAAGATATAAAACAATCAGCATTTAATAAACTAGTTGGAAAGTCTAAAAAAATTAAAGAAATTATTAAGATAGGAAATAAAATTGCCAAAACTGAAGCTCCTATTTTAGTAAGAGGTGAGAGCGGTACAGGAAAAGAATTGTTTGCCCGTGCTGTTCACCTGGAAAGCTCCCGTAAAAACGGCCCTTTTATTACTGTAAATTGTGGTGCTATACCAGCTAATTTGTTTGAAGGAGAACTGTTTGGATATACTGCAGACGGCATTGTTGGGTTAGTGAATAACAGCAAACCAGGTATGTTTGAACTGGCCAGCGGTGGCACTATATTTTTAGATGAAGTGGGTGAGCTGCCCCCTGAAATACAAGTTAAGCTGCTGCAGGTACTTGAAGAGGGAACTTTTGTAAGAATAGGTTCTGCCGAGCCGGTACAGGTCAAGGCAAGAGTTATAGCAGCTACTCATAGGAACTTGGAGGAACTGGTGGAAAAAAAGCAGTTCCGGGAAGATTTGTACTACAGGCTGGGTGTTGTAACGGTAGAAATGCCGCCCCTGAAAAAGCGAAAAGAAGATATACCAGAGCTGGTTGAGGTGTTCTTGAAAGAGTTCAGCCGTACATACGGGAAAGTTGTAAATAAAATTGAAAAAGAAGTTATTAACGCATTCTTAGAATATTCATGGCCTGGTAATATCAGGGAATTAAAAAATGTTGTGGAGCGGATGGTTGTTCTGGCTGAAGGCAGCGTTGTAAATGTTGAATGTCTGCCGGAAAACTTGCGCCGTCATACTTGTATACCGATATTTTCATCCCCGGATAAAGGAAGTTTAACAAACGTGGCGGTAGAGGCAGAACGGCAGTTAATTACTAAAACCCTCAAGCAGGCTAACGGCAACAGATCAGAAGCAGCAAGATTGCTGGGAATACCACGCAGTACGTTATATTATAAGTTACGTCAGCTGGGGATTCCCACTAAAGGACGGAGGGGAAAGCATTCCAAGGTAGGAGGTGAAAAAGGCAGTAAATAGCAAATTTTTTTTGAAGTAAATTAATTAATTAATATAAAAAAATGGGGAGGAATAATAGTGAGAAAGAAAAGTATGATTTTAGCGTTAATTTCTTTGCTGGCCCTTTCCCTGCTTTTTGTGGGCTGCGGCGGGGAAGACGACAGTACTGCCACTACTGCTGGCAGTGACGAAGTGATAAAAATAGGTTTCTTGGGAGCTACAACCGGCGGTCATGCTGATTTCGGCATTAAAACACTGGAAGGTATGAAAATGGCCGCAGAAGACTTAAATAAAGAAGGCGTACTGGGTAAGAAAGTGGTAATTGTTGAAGAGGATCACGCCAGTAAGCAGAGCGAGGCTGCAAACGTTGTTCAAAAATTAATTCACCGGGAGAACGTTAAAGCTATCATTGGTGATCCAACCACAGGCATTACTAAACTTGCTGCCCCCATTGCTGAGGATAATAAAGTTGTGCTGATGTCGGCCGGTGCGGTTGGTCCTAATGTTGTTAATACCGAAGACGGTCAGCTGCGTGAATATGTGTACCGGAACACACTGCTGGATGCAGTTGCTGCCCCGGCTGTTGTAAAATTTTTAAAGGAAGAAGAGGGTTGGAAGAAGGTTGCTTTAATTACTTCTATGAACAATGATTACAGCGTGGGGTTATCTAAGATTTTTAAAGAAGCGCTGCAAAACGAAGGTATTGAAATAGTTGCTGAAGAAAGCATCCAGGACGGGGACCAGAATTTTGCTGCCCAGGTTACCTCTTTTAAATCAAAAAAACCTGACGGTATAGTCTTTACCGGGTATTATACCGAGGGCGGCTTATTCATGAAGGAAGTTAGAAAACAGGGGTTGGATATTAACATGGTTGGCGGTGACGGTCTTTTAGGATCAACCCTGTGGGAATTGGGTGGAGAAGCTGTAAACGGCAGCATGGTATACTGTGGTTTTATGGCTGACCCAACCATGGCAGAAGGTAAAACTAAAGATTTTATTGATCGTTACAGTAAAGAACACAACGGGGAACTGCCGAACATGTTTGTGGCCCAGGGATACGATGCTGTGATGATGATTGCCGATGCTATGAAGGCTGCAGGCAGCGATGATCCTACCAAGTTTAAGGAAGAAATTAAAAAGCTTGAGAATTGGCAGGGCGTCTCCGGTACTATCACTATCAGGGATAACCACGAGCCATTAAAGAGTCCTGTATACCTGCTGGAAGTTGTTAAAGACGAGGAAGGACAGCATTTCAAGGTTAAGGCAGTAATACCTGTTAAAGGATAAATATTGAAGCTGTAATTTGGGGTTAATGGCCATTGTTGACGCAATGGCCGTTGCCCTTGTTTATACTATTGAATGGGGGAAACGCTCTCATGTTTGAACAGCAGATTATAAATGGTTTAACATTGGGATCGGTTTATGCATTAATTGCTTTGGGATACACCATGGTATATGGAATTATTCAATTAATTAATTTTGCACACGGGGAAATATACATGATCGGAGCTTTCACCGGGGTGATGATGGTTACTGTACTGGGTCAGGGGTTTTTTGGTTCCATTATTGGTGCAATGATTGTATGTATTATACTGGGAGTGCTGCTGGAAAGGACGGCTTACCGGCCGTTGAGAAAATCTACCCGCCTGGCAGCATTGATTTCAGCCATTGGTGCTTCGATCTTTCTGCAAAATGCAATGCTTCTTTGGAAAGGACCTCAGCCCGTGGGGTTTCCCCAAGTGATTAATGATGCAATATATCATATCGGCTCTATTGAAATAACAAAAATACAGCTTATAATTTTAGTTACATCGGCAGTATTAATGGCTCTCTTAAATTACATTGTTAAGTATGTAAAAATCGGTAAGGCCATGCGTGCTGCATCCCAGGATTACGATACTGCTTCACTAATGGGTATAAACATTAACAGCGTTATATCGTTTACATTTGCCCTGGGTTCTGCACTGGCAGCTGCCGGTGGTGTTTTGGTAGGTATGTATTTTAACTCAGTGGCACCCCTAATGGGAGTTATGGCTGGCTTAAAAGCATTTTGTGCTGCGGTGCTTGGTGGAATAGGAAGTATTCCTGGTGCTATGCTGGGAGGAATCTTCTTAGGTGTGGCAGAAACCATGGGCGTTGCTGCCGGCCTTAGTACATATAAAGATGCCATAGCTTTTACTCTGTTAATTATTGTACTGCTGTTTAAGCCTACCGGGCTTTTGGGTAAGCCAATTCAGAGGAAAGTGTAGGTGACAGGGATGAGCAGCTTTTTAGAATCAGTATTAGACCCGTATTATATCCAAGTTTTAATTTTGTTGGGTATTTATATAATTGCTGCCTTAGGTCTTAATTTAATAACAGGTGTAACTGGGATGTTTTCTTTTGGACATGCGGCTTATTTTGCGGTAGGCGCATATGGAGCAGCAATATTAACTGTAAAATACGGGGTGCCTTTTTCGGCGGCATTAATTACCGGCGGGGTGCTGGCAGCTCTTGCCGGTGTTGTAATAGGTTTTCCCGCACTGCGCCTTACAGGCGATTATTTAGGGATTGTCACCCTGGGATTTGGTGAAATTATCCGGGTGATATTTTTAAACCTTAAAATTACAGGTGGGGCCATGGGACTTGCTGGCATTGCCAGGGATACTAGTATTGCCATTGTTTATATATTGGTACTTGTAACTATATATGTTATGTACACGCTTCAGAATTCCCGTTTTGGGAGGGCACTGGTAGCCATTAGAGAAGATGATATAGCTGCTGAATCCATGGGTATTAACATATCAGCATATAAAATTAAAGCTTTTGCCATCGGCTGTTTTTTTGCCGGTATTGCCGGAGGCCTGTATGCCCACCTTTTACAATATATAAATCCTAATGATTTTGGATTTGCAAAATCATTTGAATTTTTGTGTTTTGTAGTTTTAGGGGGACTGGGCAGTATACCTGGTGTGATTCTTGGTACTGCGGTGCTTACCCTTGCTCCTGAATTTCTGCGCTCCTTGTCTGATTACCGGATGCTTATATACGGGGCATTAATGATGGCCATGATGATATTCCGTCCCAACGGTTTATTGGGCGGTGTAGATTTGAGAAGGTTGATATTCAAGAACAAGTATGAAAAACAGGCTGGCCGGGGCACTGCTGCCGGAGGCTAAAGTTACGGTAAGGAGTGATATAATTGTCGGCGCTGCTTGAATTACAAGACGTTACTATCCGCTTCGGAGGCCTGACGGCAGTAGACCAGGTGTGTATGAAAATCAATAAGGGAACTATCAGGGCATTAATTGGTCCCAACGGAGCGGGTAAAAGTACAATATTTAATATAGTTACAGGAATTTATTCGCCCACCAGCGGAAAAGTGCTCTTTAAAGGTCAGGACATAACTGGTCTTAAACCTTATGTCATAACTAGTAAAGGTATTGCCCGGACCTTTCAAAATATACGCTTGTTTGGTAATATGCCTGTTCTTGATAATGTAAAAGTGGGACTGCACTGCCGGAGTAAATGTGATTTTTTAAGTGCAGTTACGGTATTATTTAACCCAATTGTTAAGAAGGAAGAAAGGCAGATAGAGGAGGAAGCTTTGCAGGCATTAGAATTAATGGAACTAGTCGATAAAAGATATGAATATGCTAAAAATTTGTCCTACGGGGAGCAACGTCGTTTAGAGATTGCCCGTGCCCTAGCGGCAAAACCATCTCTGCTGTTATTAGACGAGCCTGCTGCTGGAATGAACCCCCAGGAAAAACAAACATTAATGAAGATGATCAGAAAGATTCAAGATTTAGGTTTAACGATCTTTTTAGTGGAACATGATATGAAATTCGTTATGAACCTGTCAGACGAAATAGCAGTACTGGATTATGGACGCAAAATTGCTGATGGCACTCCTGCAGAGGTTCAAAAAGACCCGGATGTTATTGCAGCCTACTTAGGAAAGGATGTGGAATAAATGCTGCTGGAAATTAAAGACCTGCATGTTTCCTATGGTGCTATCCGGGCTTTGTCAGGAATTTCTTTTAACATTAATAAAGGTGAAATTGTTGCCTTAATTGGTGCTAACGGAGCTGGAAAAAGTACTACCCTGCGAACAATATCCGGGTTAATAAAACCTGCTAAGGGTTCAATATTTTATAAGGGGATGGAATTAACGAAACTGCCTCCCCATAAAATTGTGGAAGCGGGAATATCCCAGGTGCCGGAAGGAAGGCGGGTCTTTCCGGACATGACAGTGATGGAAAATTTAGAAATGGGGGCATATACCAGGAAAGATAAAGCTGAAATAAAAGAAAGCTTGAAAAGTGTATTTAAACGTTTCCCGCGCCTAGAAGAAAGAAAGTGTCAGCTGGCTGGTACCCTGTCCGGTGGTGAACAGCAGATGCTGGCCATGGGACGTGCATTGATGGCTAGGCCGGACGTTATGCTTTTAGATGAACCTTCTATGGGGTTAGCACCGATGTTGGTTAAAGAAATTTTTAATATAATTAAAGATATTAATCAAACCGGGACTACCATTCTTCTTGTGGAACAAAATGCCCATATGGCGCTTTCTATTTCTGACCGGGCATATGTATTGGAAACAGGAAATATTGTACTATCTGGCAGGGCTGATGAGTTGGCCCATAATGAACAAGTAAGAAAAGCATATCTTGGTGAAGACTAGAAAGTAGGAGCTATTCCTACTTTTTAGTATATATAACCAAAAACACCAAACTATAGCAATTATGACGATATTTACAAAAAAGATCGCCCACAAGGGAGGATGAACATGAATAAAAATGGGCACTTGACCGTAAAAGAAATGTTGGATAAAAACTTTGTGGAAATCGATTCTGGGGTTACGGTCAGTGAAGGGCGATTGGCTGCTGCTCAAAATCGTTCTGCGTTACTGGTTATGGAAAAAAATAAATTAATAGGTATTGTGCTTTATAAAAACTTATTTAAAGCTGAAGTGGACCCTGATGCCAGTATATGTAAAATTATGCGTACAGATTTTACAATTTTAGAACATAATTCCCTGGAAGACGATATAATGACTTATCTGCCAGAGTTAAGATATCACCCCTTAGTAGTAATGGGTGAGAGCAATAATATTATGGGACTGCTTGTATTTGACCTGCTGTTTGCCGAACTGACCAGGCAGGTAAAAGTATCACAGGCAAGGCTGGAAACTGTACTGAATACCGTTGATGAAGCCATATGTATAATAGATGAAAATGACCGGGTGGTTAGTTGGAACCACCGGGCGGAAACACTTTATAACATCAAAAAGGAAGAAATTTTAAATCAGAATATTGAGCAGTATTTTTCAAATTTAATGGTTACCAAAGTAATAAAGGAACATGAAGGAGTTCGTTCTGTATATCATCAACCTTGCGAGGATACTCACGTATTAATCAGTGCCAGTCCGGTTAAAATTGGCGGACAAATTGTAGGCGGTGTTTCCGTTGAACGTGATATAACAGAAGTAGTTCAACTCAATAAGGAATTGAACCAGGCAAGCAGCCAGGTGGAAAAGCTGAAGAGTGAAATTAATCGCATTACCGGTGGCAGAAATCCGTTTGCCCGGATAAAAGGACATCATCATCAATTAACAAAATTAATAAGTGTGGCTAAGAAAGTAGCAAAAACCAATGCCCCTGTATTAATTAGGGGTGAAAGTGGTACTGGAAAAGAATTATTTGCCAGGGCTATACATGAAGCGAGCAGCAGGGCTGATAAGCCCTTTGTGGTTGTGAATTGTGCTGCCATACCTCCTACCTTGTTTGAAAGTGAAGTTTTTGGTTACGAGGGAGGTGCCTTTACAGGGGCCGATCGGCGCGGGAAGGCTGGTTATTTTGAAAAGGCCAATGGGGGTACGCTGTTTTTGGATGAAGTGGCTGAACTGCCGCCGGATTTACAGGTAAAGCTGTTAAGAGTGCTCCAGGATCAAAAATTTTACCGGGTAGGCAGTTCAACTCCCATGGAAGTTGACGTCCGCATTATCAGTGCCACCCACCGCAACTTAGAAGAAATGCTGGAGAAAGAACTGTTTAGAGAAGATTTATATTACCGGCTGAACGTAGTTACCCTGGAAGTGCCCCCGTTGAGGGAACGAAGAGAAGATATACCAGAGCTTGTTTACCAGTTTACCCAGGAATACAGCCAACTTTATAATAAAAATATCAGCAGGCTGGAGCCAGAGGTAATGGCCGTTCTTCTGGCTTATCCATGGCCTGGGAATGTTAGAGAAATGAAGAATGTTATTGAGCGGATGGTTATCCTTGCCGAAGGTGATGTTATCACTGAAGATTGTGTTCCGGCGGCATTAAAACAGAAAAATAAGGAGCAGTTTCCTTGCCAGTCAGGTCTTGTATCGGTAACAGAGCAGACCGAAAGGGAATTAATACTGCGGACGCTGGAACAAACAAATGGCAACCGTTCCCAGGCTGCCAGAATGCTCGGCATTCCCCGGAGTACACTATATTATAAAATGCATCAACTGGGATTAATATAAATACTAAATGAAACTTATATTAACCGGGCAGCTGCCTAGTTATATTTTTGTAACTGGAGAAGCATTTAACAGAGGATTAAAACGGTACTTAACTTCATTTAACATCTAACTGCTAATATAATTCTAGTTAATTGTAAACATCCTTTGCTTCCTGGAGAAATAAAAAATTCTCTCCTTCCCCCATACCGGGCATTAAAGCCCGGTATTTTTTATGTTTGCCCGGCATGTCTGCCGAGCCGATGGGTTGAAAGAACTCCTGTCAGGAAGATAACCCTTACGGGTGGGGTTGCCGCCTGCGGCATGAGAGAGAATAATGGGTAGGACCCATGTCTTCACTAAAACGTTTAAAAGCCCCCGGACTAGGGCAGCTGCGGCTGGCACTGGCCAGCGTTATTGCACACGTTTTCATAATATCCTTAATGTCTTTAAAAAAATAGGTTAGCAAGAAAAATTTTTGCTGGTGAACCAACCATTGTTATTCAAAATGGAAAAATTTTAGAACAAAACATGGCTAAAATGCGTTATGACCTGGATCATTTAAATCACCAACTTCGACAAAAAGGTATATTTGACATTAGTCATGTGGAATTTGCCATAATAGAACCTTGTATTTCCTGTAGATATTAACATCCCAACACAATACGACGGACTTGCCATTGAACTCATTATGGATGGACAAGTAATGGATAAAAACTTGCGAAAAAATAACCTTTCAAAAGAGTGGTTAACAACATACTTAGCTCAATTTGGAATAGAAAACTTTAAAGATGTATCATACGCTTGTTTAAGTACCAAAGGTACACTTTATTTTGATTTATATAAAGATAGAATTCAAAACCCGTTGGACAAAGAATAAATTTTGGGGGCATTTCAGCACAATTTCTTCCCCAGGAATATGTTTAATTTATTACCTAATGCTTCAATCTTAAAAGGATTATCTTTCATTTCTTGTTTAATATAAATGGGTTAGCTAAAATATACTGCGTAGTTTGTACGGGGATTGGGCTATTATATATACTATATATACCTGGCCAGCGTATCTGCCGGACATGCATGGGTAAATAAATGAGCTCCAGCGCTTGGTTGCAGCTGCTGGGGCTTTTCTTTTATCCCTTCTTTCTGAAAAGGCAGTTAGGTGTCAAGTGTCCGACAGTGTGTACAATAAACGGACTATTGTATACAGTATAAAGACGAAAAAGAATAACTCTTAAAAAATTATAAATTTAAGTTATTATCAAATAGCTCTCTTTTTTGCAAAATTATACAGTTATATTTATAAAATCGAGAAAAGGCCCATTGAAACTAGTAAATTTGGCATAATTATTGCTATTATTGTTGGTATACGTGTTTTGAGGGGAGGGATATTATGCGAATTAAGGAACATCCTATTTTGAATTTTGAAAAAGGGAGAAAAGTAAAGTTTTACTACAACGGTCAAGAGCTGGAAGGATATGAAGGGGAAACAATAGCTGCAGCACTGCATGCTAATGGAATACGCGGGATGAGAGAAAGTATTCGTATGCACCGTCCCAGGGGACTCTTTTGTAATATCGGCAACTGCTCATCTTGTTTAATGATAGTCAACGGTAAGCCCAATACCAGGGTTTGTGTGGAAAAACTCAAAGAAGGAATGGTAGTGGAAACCCAAAGAGGGAAGGGTGAATTAAAGTGAGGCAAACGGAAATATGTATTATAGGTGGTGGGCCGGCAGGTTTAACCGCTGCATTAAAGGCAGCAGCGTTAGGTGCAGAGGTTACTTTGGTTGATCGTAATGATTATTTAGGCGGCCAGCTGATCAAGCAGACACACCGTTTTTTTGGGTCCAAGGAACAGAGAGCTTCTGAGCGGGGGATCAGCATAGCTAAAGAGCTGGCTGATGCTGTAGAAAGTAATAAGAAAATTAATGTTTTAAAAAAGGCTACAGCCCTGGGTTACTACAAAGATGGAGTTTTACTGGTTGAGCAGGATGAAAAAATTATTAAGATAAAACCAAAGAAGTTAATTGTTGCCACTGGCGGGGCAGAAAAAACTCTTCTTTTCCCTAATAATGACCTGCCTGGAATTTATGGGGCTGGAGCAGTACAAACACTAGTAAATGTATTTGGTGTAAAACCAGGCAACAAGGTATTAATGGTGGGAGCTGGCAACATCGGAGTTATTGTCAGCTACCAGCTGTTACAAGCTGGTGTTGAAGTGGCAGCAATTATTGAAGCTGCTCCCCAAATAGGTTCTTACTGGGTACATGCTTCCAAGGTAGTTAGAGCAGGGGTACCCATATATACCAGGCATACCATCAAGCGGGCCTGGGGAGATACTGAAGTTGAAGGGGCAACTATAGTAGAGTTGGATGACAATTGGCAGCCCATCGAAGGCAGTGAAAAGGATTTGGATGTGGATGTTATTTGTCTATCAGTTGGGCTGAGCCCACTGACTGAACTATTGTGGCAGGCTGGCTGCCAGATGAAATATGTTCCTGAGCTGGGTGGGCACGTGCCTTTAAGAAATGAAAACTTAGAAACAACGGTGCCAGGTATTTACACAGCTGGAGATGCTGCCGGTATTGAAGAAGCTTCTGCTGCCATGATGGAAGGAGCGCTGGCCGGTATAAATGCAGCTCATTCCCTGGGATATGATGCCCCGGATCTGAACAAACAAAAAGAAAAAATATTAATGGAGTTGACTGGTTTAAGGTCAGGTCCTGTTGGTGAAAAAATTCGCAGGGGCCTGGCCAAGGTTACCTGTTAATTAACTAATTTGCCGGCAGGCAGTCAAGAAGGGAGGAATTTTTATGCTGGCTCAGACTGGAGTGCCTACCCCGGAAGACCTGGCAGAAGTAATGCCCAGTGAAGACAGACTGGCCAGGGGGCCGGTGGCAATGGCAGAGTGCTTTCAGAATATACCCTGTGATCCCTGTTATCACAGCTGTAAACGGCAGGCCATAAAACCTTTTAATGATATAAACGAACGGCCGCAGATAGATCATGAAAAATGTAATGGGTGCGGACTCTGCTTAACCAGGTGTCCCGGCTTAGCCATTTTTGTAATTGACCAAACATATAGTGAAAATAAAGCGCTGGTAAAAATACCTTATGAATTTTTGCCCCTGCCTGTAGAGGGAGATATTGTTGATGCGGTTAACCGGGCCGGGGAAACAGTAGGGGAGGCTAAAGTGGTAAAAGTACAGTCCGGGGATAAAATGGACGGGACTAATGTTATCTGGTTGGAAGTGCCCAAAAATCTTTCCATGGAAGTTCGGCATTTTAGGCAGAAGGGGGTGCGGTAGGTGTCGGACTGCAGGTGTAAAGATAAGGATGTTAATATTGTATGCCGGTGTGAAGACATTACCCTTGAGGAAATTCGTGAATATATAAAAAACGGTGTAACTGACTTGGAGCAGTTAAAACGTTTATTAAGGGTAGGTATGGGTCCATGCCAAGGGAGAACTTGTATCCCATTAATAGTGCGTGAAATTGCAGCGTATGCAGGTAAACCAGTAGAAGAGATCCCGCTTACAACATTCCGCCCTCCAACCGTTCCGGTAAAGTTGGGTGTGCTGGCGGCAGGGGGTGAAAAAGATGACTAAAACTGCAGATGCAGTGGTAATCGGTGGAGGCATAGTTGGTTGCGCCACTGCTTTTGAGCTGGCTAAAAAAGGGTTGAAAAAAGTTGTGCTGGTAGAAAAGAAATATTTAGCCAGCGGTGCCACGGGACGCTGCGGTGCCGGGGTGCGGATGCAGTGGGGAACTGAACCAAACTGCGTTCTTTCACGGGACAGCATAAAAATATTTGAAAACCTTGAAGAATACCTGGGTTATAACGGGAGTATTGAATTTAAACAGAGCGGCTACCTGCTGCTGGCTTATAATGAGAAAATGGTAGAACAGTTTCATAAAAACCTGGGCCTTCAGCACAAGCTGGGAATACCGTCTCGTTGGGTGACACCTGAAGAATGTAAAGAACTGGTACCTCACATAAACCTGCAGGGACTTCACGGCGGCACATTTTGCCCAAAAGACGGGCACTGCAATCCTTTCAAAGCTACTGATGCCTATGCCCGGGCTGCTGAACGCCTGGGAGTTGAAATTATGACATATACAACTGTAACAAAACTGCTGCAGGATGGTGACAGGATAAAAGGAGTAGAAACCACTGCCGGGGTTATTGAAAGTCCCAGGGTTATAAGTTGTGCAGGAGCATATACAAGGGAACTGGGACGTTCCATAGGTGTTGAGATGCCTATATATCCTGAAAGGCACCAGATCCTGGTTACTGAACCGGTGGCTCCAAAACAGGGTCCCATGATAATGTCTTTCTACCACGGCATTTACTGCCAGCAGGTGCCGCACGGGGGTTTTGTAATGGGCCTGGGAGATCCCCATGAAGTAAAAGATTATGATGAAGATTCCAGCTGGCAGTTCATGTATGAAATGGCAGCAAAAATTACTTTTATACTGCCGGTATTAAAAGAACTGCGTGTTGTGAGGCAGTGGGCAGGTTTATATGATCTTACACCCGATAAAACGCAAATTTTAGGAGCTGTTCCTGGAGTAGAAGGTTTTTACGTGGCAGCCGGTTTTTCAGGCCACGGGTTCATGATAGCTCCCGTTGTAGGGAAGATAATGGCAGAGGTAATGGTGGGAGAAGAACCGCAGTATCCCATTGATATGTACGGCTTTAAACGTTTTGAGAGCGGTAATTTGTATGTAGAACCTTCGGTTGTTTAATTTATTTTTGTCCAAGTGACTTCCCTCAATTTTGAGGTGAAGTCACCTTATGTGTTGGCTGAAAACTTAGCAAACAAATTTATAAATTGTAACAAAAAGTTTTTAGTTATTTTTTGGGGGTGAAAAAATGTATAAAACTTTAATAATAAAAGAAGAACTGTGTACAGCATGTGGGGCCTGTGAGAATGTTTGTTCCAGGGTTTATTTTAAAGAAGAAAATAGAGAAAAATCAGCCATTAGAATTGAAAACAAGCCGGATGGTATTAAAATAACAGCCTGCAGCCAGTGCGGCCAGTGCATTGACCTTTGTCCTGTAGAAGCTTTATATAGGGATAAAAACGGGATAATAAGAATTAAAAAGGAACTGTGTGTGGGGTGCTTCTCCTGTGTTGGGTTCTGCCCCGAGGGAGCTATGTTCTTTCATGGAGATTACACCGAACCGTTTAAATGCACGGCTTGCGGACTGTGTGTAAAAGAATGTCCTACAGGTGCCATTGCTATTAAAGGATAAATATTTTAAGGAGGCGAGACTATGACTGTAAACAACCTGGGAAAACATAAATTACTGGCAGAATACAAGTATAAACCTGCTAAATTATACAGGGGATATACCAGTAAATCGTTATATGTTAATTTGTCTGATAATAAAATAAAAGAAAAAGAAGTTACGGAAATGATGAAGGAAAAGTTCATTGGCGGCAGGGGGTTTGGGCTCTGGTACTTATGGAATGCCACTACACCAAATACACGCTGGAACGATCCTGAAAATGAAATTATTATCTCACCCGGGCCCATCGGCGGTATAACCCAGTACCCGGGAGCCGGTAAATCCCTGGTGGTAACTTTATCACCTAATACTGGAACGGTGGTTGACAGCAATGTGGGTGGGTACTTCGGTCCGCTCTTAAAATTTTCCGGCTGGGATGCCTTGGAAGTTCAAGGTAAAGCGGAGAATGATGTAGTCATATTTATTGATGGGAACCAGGGTTTAGTAAGGATAGAGGAAGCACCGGAAGAAGCAGTAGATAGTCATATTTTAGCTGAACAGCTAACAGAATTGTATGCAGACTCTGAAGAGGATAAGAGAAACATTTCGGTTGTATCGGCAGGAACAGCAGCAGGTAATACAATGATAGGTATGCTGAACTTTTCATTTTATGATGTAAGGAGAAAGGCAGTTCGTTTAAAACAGGCCGGCAGGGGTGGAATAGGTACGGTACTGCGTGATAAAAAAATCAAAGGCATTGTAGTTAAATTTAAAGGCTTAAAAGGTGACCTAAACAACCCGGCGGATTTTGCTAAAATTGCTAAAACCGGAGTAAAACTGCATAAGGAAATTTGCCGATTGGACGACAGCCAGAACAGGATGCGCCGGAACGGTACTACCTTCCTGGCGGGGATTATGAATGATTATGACCTGCTTCCAGTACACAATTTTAAATATGGTTCTCATCCTGATGGCAGCCAATTGGCTGCAAACAACTGGGTGAAAATGTTTGATCCCGGGAAAGCAGATGGATGCTGGTACGGGTGTACCCTGGGATGTTCAAAAGTGGTAGTTGATTTCGAGCTGAAAACTGGCCCGTATAAAGGTCAAAAAGTTATTGTTGACGGTCCAGAATACGAAACAATTGCCGGTGTAGGATCAAACCTAGGTATTTTCGATAGGGAATACATTTTAGAATGCAATTTCTACTGTGATACCTATGGTATAGATACCATTTCATTTGGTACCACCACTGCATTTATAATGGAATGTTATGAAAACGGAATTATCAATAAACAAATAACTGGCGGACTGGAACTAAACTTTGGAAATAAGGAAGCAGTGCTTGAATTACTGCATCAGATGTCCAGGGGAGAAGGATTCGGCAAAATGGCCGGCCTGGGTATAAAAAAATTAAAGGAAATATTTATTAAAGAATATGGTGCTGATCCCCAATTTGTCAATGATATCGGGATGGAGGCAAAAGGACTGGAGTATGCTGAGTATGTAAGTAAAGAATCTCTCGTTCAGCAGGCTGGGTTTGGTTTAGCCAATAAAGGTCCGCAGCATGATGAGGCTTGGCTTATTTTTATGGATATGGTAAACAATCAACTGCCAACGTTTGAGGATAAAGCTGAAGCACTGCACTATTTCCCAATGTTTAGAACTTGGTTGGGACTGGTGGGACTGTGCAAACTTCCTTGGAATGATATAGTGCCGGAAAGCAATAAAGATACAGAAGAACCGGCAAAAATAATTGAGCATGTGCAGAACTACGTGGATCTTTTTAATGCCGTAACTGGTAAAAACATCGACATAGATGGAATGATCCGTCAGTCTGAGGGTGTGTATCAGTTCCAGAGAGTATTTAATTTAAGAATGGGATTTGGAACCAGGGAATATGATAAAGTTCCTTATCGTTCTATGGGTCCTGTTACTGTTGAAGAATATGAATCACGCCGGGAAAGATATGACAATCAGCTGAAGGAACTTGTAGGAGTTGATCCTGAAGGGAAATCAACAGAAGAAAAGATTAAAATTTTAAGAAAGTACAGGGAAGAGCAGTATGAAAAAATCACCGATGCTGTATATGAAAGAAGGGGATGGACCAAAAACGGTGTTCCTAAGTTAGAAACCCTGCAAAAATTAGGCATGGACTTTCCTGAAGTGGTGGAGCTGGTAAAACGGTATCAATAAGAATAGCAATGGGAGCTGGAATTATGATTAAGGTTAACGGAAGGGATTTTCCGTGGGAAGAAGGCCTTACAGTGAAAAAGCTTTTAGAAAAGAAAAATTATACATTTCCATCCATAGTAATTAAAATAAATGGAAGGACTATACCGGAGGACCAGTGGGACAAAACAATCATTAATGACGGGGATGATGTAAAAGCTATTCACCTTATTACCGGCGGCTAAAAAGAATGAATAAAAATTTCTTTTAAATTATAACTTTATACTTGCACATAAACTAATTAA
>JACDOL010000034.1 GCA_017656165.1 Desulfotomaculum sp. | reverse complement strand
TTAGTGGAGGTTTTTTGACATCTCTTGACAGTATTTGTTACTTAATCTACTATATACAATACATGGGAAATTAGCTAATTAACTAGTACATATATAGGGGGATGATAATTATAAAAAGGGTAATAACAGGAATTATTTTTTCTGCTTTTTTAGTAATGAATTCACTGCCTGCGGAGGGTGAAGTCAATCAAGACGTAAAGATAGTTATAAATAATAACCAAGTGACAATACCTGCGGAAGATCAACAGGCTTTTATTATGAATGGACGCACCTATGTACCGCTCAGAGTTATAAGTGAGAACTTAGGAGCGGTAGTAGAGTGGGATGGGGAAAATAAACAGGTCATAATAACCTCAAAAGCAGGAGCTCCTGTTAAGCCAGTTCCTAAAAATGAGAATGATGATGTGCAGATAATTATAGATGAGAAAGTTGTAGATATTCCAGGGGGCTACGGGAAGCCTTTTATTACCGGAAAAGGGCGCACTGTGGTGCCTCTCCGGTTAGTGGGAGAGACACTGGGCTGCCAGGTTAACTGGCAGGAAGGCAGCCGTACCGTTCAAATACAATCAGATACTGCAGCAATTATGCCGATACCTGAATATCCAAATACACCTTCTTCTTCCGGGGATGATTTATTAGAAAAACTGGCCAGTTATCAAACTAACTTAAGACTTCTTGACGGGACCCTTGTCAATTCTAAAAGTTTAGTTAGTATGGATCGCTCTATTTTTACGGGACAGCAAATGGATCAGCTTAAAAATTATTATAACCAGTTAGAAAAATATGACTTGCAAATAAAATTGCCTGGCGGAACGGTGATAAATACAGCGGATGTTACTATCCAAGGTGAGCCAGTTGCTACTGCCGACCAGCTTCGGTCCTGGTTAGCAGAAGAAGCAGAACGCATTAAAGTAAAAATGGAAACCCAATACAACCGCAGTTTTAATCCTATACCAAGTAATTTGGTAGATTTGTATCTCAAGATTGGAGCAGAATACGGGATAAGAGGTGACTTAGCCTTCTGCCAGGCAGCTAAAGAAACTCATTTTTGGCAGTTTACCGGGGATGTACAGCCTTTTCAGAATAATTACTGTGGGTTAGGGGCTGTCGGTTCACCCTGTACCGGGCAGGAACCTCTAAACGGTGCCGATCCCAACAGTGTTAGCTTTAAACCAGGTGTACACGGGGCTGTATTTGCCTCACCAGAAATTGGGGTTGAAGCGCACATACAGCACCTTTATGCCTATGCTTGTAAAGATCCACTGCCTCCCGGAAAAGTTATTTACGACCCGCGGTTTAAACTTGTGGCCCGCGGATCTGCTCCCACCTGGCAGGAATTAAATGGGCGTTGGGCGGTACCGGGGACAACATATGGCCAAAGTATCATTCAGGATTATTGGCTTAAAGCCTTAAACAAGTAAAACAAATTAAGAAATGCTGCCGTCAAATAAGCGGCAGCATTTTTTTTACTATATATATTCAGAAAGTATAAGTGCCGGCGTATTTTCGGAGTATAAATAATAAGACCGAAGGTTTTAGTTCTGGTTTGGATAATAAATATACTTAAAGGGTAAAATAGAGCCGGGAGGGATATTATGGATACAGGTTATTATAATGGTGACCTTTTACGTTTTAGAACACTGCAGGCATTTCAAAAATACCTGGGAAAAATAGGAGATGGGAAGGTGGATTTTTATGCCTACCCAATATCCGGGTCACCGGAGAGATTTCATTACGATGGTCATGAAAAAGTAGTAAGAAGGGAAAAGGATGGCAGGTTATTTGACAATGTGGAAGATTTTTTATGCTACGCTTTTCAATGTGACCGGGAAGGATACTCTCATACGGAATATGTTGATATTAAATTAATAAAGTACAAATGAAGAGTTTTAATACAGTGGGATTGTATAAAAGACCGCTGTTTTTACATTTAAAAAACCTGTATATAAGTTAAATAAAAAAAGTATTTAAAATATTTTAAAATGTTTGCTTTTATAGTAAAATAAATAAAACATAGATGTAAAATATACAATTTAATACGGGCGAAGATGATGGGGGGATGATAAATGAAATTTTATTTGTCTTCGTGTCTACCCTGCGACTTATTTAGTATAGCTGAAGTTAAAAAAATTGCTGTCATGCGCAGAGAACAGGTTGTATTAATTTTTGCAAATAGGGAGAAGAAGATTAATGTTTTGTGCGGGAAAACTTGTGAACATGAATGGGCTGTAATACCGTCAGTAAACATAATAATTGAATGGATTATTAAAAAACGAACGTGTTATCATGAAGTGCTGCTTGTACACAATCACCCAGAACTTCCCTGGCATGGAGAGATTATTCCTTCCGAAGCTGATATTATTTCAACAGAGTTTTTAAAATGGCAGTTGGCTTTGCTGGGAATAAATCTTAGTGACCATGTAATTATTTCAGGTCACAAAAAGTTGTCACTGAAAGAATATAACTTAAATGATAAAGAATATCTAAAAGTTAACGGATTTGAAATTAAGAGATTTCTCTACTGCTTTTTAGCACAAGCTGCTGTTTTTTCCCACCGGTACTCCTCAACTATAAACTCCATAGTTAATTACCTGGAAAATAATTTAGATAAAATAAGAGACTACTACGAAAAACCTGCCTTCCTAAGAATTTTCTATCCCAAACCACAAGATAAACAATTTAAAGCAAAAATCTCCCAATTAAAAACCACAGATGAAATAATTAAAAAACTAATTAATCTACTATTAGCTATTAGGGATGATAAAAATATTATTATAACACCGGAAAAGATTATACCTTACGGCCTAGAACTGCAGAAAAAAATTATTGCTGGTACAGCTTAAAACTTTTATAAAATAAGCCCATATCAAAGCTGTATGGGCCTATTTTTATTAATAATGATTATTTACGTATTCTTCTATGGCTAGAGCCACCCTTTTAGAAACCTTCACTGCTTCCACAACGGTTTTAGCCCCTGTTACCACATCGCCTGACGCAAAGACTCCTTCCCTGGTGGTTCTGCCGTACTCATCGGTAATGATTAATCCCATGCTGTTAATTTCAATGCCCTTGGTGTTGGAAACAATATTGTCCCTGGGGCCTTGGCTGATAGCAATTATGACAGAATCTGCAGGAAAAATGTCTTGGGAGCCTTCAACTTCAATGATTTGTTTTTCACCCTGGTCATTTATTATTACTTCTGTCTTAACGTATTTAATTCCTTCATCCAGTATTTCCACCGGCTGCTTATAAAACTCAAACTTTACTCCATCTATTCGGGCAAATTTTACTTCGTGATCCCTGGCTGTAATATCAGCCGGTCCTTTCCTGTACATTACATAAACTTCATTGGCACCGTTTCTAAGAGCTGTTCTGGCTACGTCCATGGCTACATTACCGGCTCCAATAATACAAACTCTCTTACCTAAGTTGTATACCTGGGGATTTTTTAAATAATCAATGGCATAATGAACATGTCCTAGGCTTTCACCTTTAATATTTAATTTCTTTGGCTTCCATACCCCGGTACCAATAAATACTGCTTTAAATCCATCTCTAAATAAATCATCAATGGTAATTACAGGTCCAATTAATGTATTTGGCCTAATTTTAACCCCCATTGCTAAAAGTTTGTCTTTTAATCTTTTTAAAATATTTTTAGGTAAGCGAAATTCGGGAATTCCGTACCTTAGTACACCGCCAATTTTATCATGGGCCTCAAAAATAGTAATGTCGTACCCCTTGGAAGCAAGAATAAAAGCGAGTGTAATTCCTGCAGGGCCTGACCCTATTATTGCTATTTTCTTGTCAGGATTAATTTTAACTGACGGTTTAAAATGATGTAAATAATAATCAGATATATAATTTTCAATGGTACTTACCTGTACAGGTGTACTTTTTCTTCCTAATATACAATGTCCTTCACACTGGGCCTCATGAGGGCAGACCAGTGAACATACTACGGAAAGCGGGTTGTTTTTAAATAATATTTCTCCGGCTTGTCTTATATTCCCTTCTAGGAGCAGTTTAATGGCCTCATTTATTGGTGTATTTACAGGGCAGCCTTCTTTACATTTGGGTATTTTGCATTGTAGGCATCTGCTTGCTTCGTCAATAATGTGTCTTGCCACTTTTATCTCTCCCCATTATTAATATAGAAACATACCAAAATAAATTATAACAATATTGAACTATATTTAAAATACCATTATTAACTTGGAAAAAGTTTCTATTAGATAAATAAACGTTTTTTAGAAGCAGTTAAGAAAGTATTGATTTCAGTATGGTAATATTAGTATTTTCATTTATATTAATTGCCTCTGAATAAGATTGCTGCAGCATATTTACAGGGGAATATGGAAGTTCCCCGCAGATATCTATACCGTACACTTTCTTGTGAACTTTAATTTGTTTAACAAGCTTTAACAAGTCTGACAGGGGCATTTCTCCTTGATCCCAATTTGTTACTGCTTCTTCTTTATTTAAAACATCTTTATCAATGCTAATATACACTGAATCAGTTTCTATTTCTGACAAAACTAAAGACAGTAATGATGGATTTAGATAACTTTGAGAAAAAAGCTTTACTTTTGCTGATAAATCAGAATGAACAATTTTTTGAGATTTAGTTGCACCGATAATGATTACTTTTTTAAGAAGCTGCAGGTTGTCAATGGCATAAGATACCCACGAACCGCATGAAACTAGATTAGATGATGAATTTGGAGACATATCGGTATGATTGTCAAGAAGTATTAGGGTAAAAGGTTCTTGAATGTCATATAAAAGGAGTAAAGTTACATAATGATAATTTCCGCTGCCGATAAAGGTAACCCCTTTTTGGCAGCAGCTTTTTAGGCGGTATTTTATTCTTTGTAACGATGATTTTTCGCAGTAACAGTTAGTGTGTGGAATATTGTTTAGATCAATCCAGTATTGAGAAAACCTGCGAAGACTTTTCTGCGGGGTATATGTCTGATCAAAGTTTAAAAAAGTAACTTTGTCATACAATAATCCCACATCATCCACTTCCTTTCCATAAACTTTAATATTTATGGCTAAGAAGAGGACAGGTGTTGATCTAAAACGATATTCATTTAATTTATTAATTACATTAAATTATAACATACACTATAGGGTTATAGAATAGGTGTGAATTCTACTGCTAGGCATACAAATATAATTAAGATTAAATAAATTTTCTCTAGACAAGCAGTAGGTGTAATGTTTATACTATAAAATGTCTGAGTGTGTGCCCTTGGAAATACATACAAAAAAATATTTGTCCATCCTAGAAGGAATTTTGTTAATTAATGATGAATATATATTCTTTAACGTCCATTTTTCAAAAAAGTAATGCAGGCTTAATTAAAGAACAAAAAATATTATATCTTTTTAAAAACCTTATTCACCAAGCATTCATTTATGCAGGCATCCATGTTATTCGGCATTTTGTTAAACGTTTTATATTGAATTTGGGTTCAGCTATTTACTAAATATTTAAAATTATCTGTTTTTATAAATGCAATATTAAAAAGGAGGAGGTATAAAAATGAGAAAGTCGTTGTTTTTATTGCTGACTTTGGTATTAGCAGTATCATTGCTGGCAGCTGGTTGTGGAGGAGGAAAAGGCAGTACTGAACAAACAGGAGCAGAAACTAAAAACTTACTGATGGCTACCGGTGGTACCGGTGGTACTTACTATCCCTTAGGCGGTGCCATTGCTGATGTATGGAGCAAGAATATTGACGGTGTGAAAGTTACCGTTCAGGCAACTGGTGCCTCAGTTGAAAATATCCGCCTTTTGGCCAGCGGGGAAACCGATTTAGCCATGGCTATGAACGGTGTTGCACAGGCAGCTTGGAAAGGTGAAGGAGAGTTTGAAGGTAATGCGGTTAAAAACATAGCTGGTGCTGGTGTAATTTACCCTGAGGTTATGCAGGTGATTGCTCCTAAGGATTCAGGCATTGAAACTATTGCTGATCTGAAAGGTAAACGCGTATCCATTGGCCCGGTAGGAAGCGGTACAGCTTCAGCTGCTGAAAAAATTCTTAAGGCTTATGGTATTGACCCGGAAAAAGACATTCAAAAATTCCAGGATACCTTTGCTGATGCAGCTAGAAAGATAAAAGACGGAAATTTAGATGCTGCTTTTGCGGTATTAGCTGTACCTGCAGCTAACATTGTAGACATTACCACAGCTACTCCTATAAATATTGTAGATATTAGCGGAGAAGGCCTTGAAAAACTCCTTGAAAGTGAACCTGCTTTCAGCCCTTATGAAATTCCTGCCGGTACTTACGAAGGTGAGGATGAAGTAGGTCACACCGTTGCCCAGTGGGCATCCCTGTATGTTCCAGCAGACATGGATGAAGAGCTGGTATATCAGCTGACTAAAAATATGTATGAAAACGTGGAAACCATTGCCAGTGCTCATGCTCGCGGTAACCAAATTACACTGGACAACGCTGTAAAAGGGTTTGAACCTGTGCCGCTGCACCCTGGTGCAGAAAAGTACTTTAAAGAAGTAGGTGTTCTTGAGTAAAGCATGAACTGCAGCCGTTTTAGCCGGTTAATTTATTTAAAAGTATTTTTAGCTATAATTTGGGTGGTGCTGCCAGCTGTATGGTTGGCGGCGCCGTCCACGGTTTTAATTGTTCAGGATCACCAAACTGGAGAAGTGCTGTTTAAAAAGGGGATGAATATTGACGAGAGTTTTACCCTAGAGTACGTACATTCCATTACAAAACAGCCGGTACAGGAAATATTTTATGTTAAAGATAAAGATACGCTGGCACTAAAAGAAATGTATTACGATTCTTTTGGGTCAAATTTGCCGGTGGGACCGGAAAAACTGGCCGGTGAGACAACTACCTTTATTGTTGAAGACAATTATTACAAAATCACATACGAAAACCGCGTTTTTGATCGTGTACCATTAAGAGTTGGCCAGGTAGTGGCTGATCACCAGCTGATTTTTCAAGATGGGAAACGGTTGCGTTTTGCGGATGTTACAAAGGGCGGAAGTTATATAATTTTCTATGTCAGGCCCTTTTTTGATTTGTTTTAAAGGCTTTATCCCCCGTGTTATTCCCTTCAATATGTAAAAGACAGGTGATGCTATGAGTAAAAAAAATCAGCATAATATGAATAACAGCATAAAAAATCTCATTGAGGCACCAAATGGCAGGGAAAATGCAGCAAAACTAGAGGATTTAAACGCAGACATAATTTCCGGGAACAACATGGAGGAATATGAGAAAAAAGCCCAGGAAATCGTTGAGGAATATGATGCCGGAGCCGCTACCAAAAAACAGGAAGGTCTAGGTTGGTGGCGTTGGGTTGTCTATGCCATCTGTATAGTACTCAGTTTGTTCCAGCTTTACACAGCCATATTTGGTACGCTGGTCTCCAACCAGCAGCGGGGTTTTCACGTTGCTATGGGTTTGGGCTTAATATTTCTGTTGTACCCCGGGAACAAAAAAGAAGATGGAAAAGTTCGCTGGTACAGCTGGATTCCTGTCTTGTTATTAACGGGTGTAGCCTGCTACCTGTATTTTATAGAAGAGATATCTCTTGTAGTAACAGCAGGCAGTATAGCTGCACTGCTGCTTTTCCAGTTAGCTAAATATTATCCAAAAAATTATTATGGAGTACCGCTGCCGGACATTATACTGTCTGTCTTAGGTTTTAGTGTCGGCTTATACCAGTTTTTATTTTACGAGGATATAATTTCCCGTGTAGGGATGTATAATAACCTGGACTATCTTATGGCGGCCTTGGGGATACTGCTTGTTTTAGAGGCTGCCAGGAGGGCAGTGGGGCAGCCCATAGTAGTGATGGCCAGCCTTCTGTTGGCTTACGCCTATTTAGGACCTTATATGCCCGGATTCCTGCAGCAGAGAGGGTTCAGTGTAGAAAGAATAATATCCCACTCGTTTTTAAGCCTGGAAGGTATATTTGGTATTCCTATCTCCATATCGGCTACATTCATATACCTGTTCTTAATGTTTGGTGTAATACTGAAAGAAACTGGCTTGGAAAAGTTTTTTACTGACCTGGCCATGTCTTTAACTGGGTGGATGACTGGTGGTACAGCCAAAGTTGGTATTCTAACCAGTGTTTTTTCAGGGACCATTACCGGCAGTTCCGTTGCCAATACAGTTGGCAATGGCGCATTTACTATCCCAATGATGAAACGTTCTGGTTATAAACCGGAATTTGCCGCCGCAGTAGAAGCAGCGTCATCTACAGGCGGGCAGATAACGCCCCCTATTATGGGATCAGCGGCATTTTTAATGATAGAATTTACCGGTCTGCCTTATGCTGAGATTGTTAAGGCAGCAGTAATTCCCGCCCTGCTGTTTTTTGTGGGACAGTTCATCGTGGTGCATTACGAGTCTAAACGGGTTGGAATTATGGGGGTTCCCCGCAGTCAACTGGCCAGTGTTACCTCACTTTTGGCTAAACAAGGGTATCTTTTGCTTCCTATTGTAGTAATTATTGCCATCCTGTCTATGGGCCAATCGGCAATGCGGGCAGCCCTGATGGGTATTGCCACAGCGCTTTTAATGAATATTATAGTACTGGTAATTGCATACCTGCTTGGTAAGCAGGGGCAGCTGGAATATAAATTAACACCGGCTAAATTCCTGGATATTTTAGCCCAGACCGCTAGAACAGCCCTGCCGGTAATAGCTGCCTGTGCAGCAGCCGGTGTAATTGTGGGTGTAATAACTCTTACCGGGCTGGGCCTTAGGATTTCCGGTGGTATCCTTAATTTGGCAAATAATAATCTGCTGCTGACATTGTTTTTCACCATGATAGCCAGTATTGTGCTGGGGATGGGACTACCTACTACCGCCAATTATGTAATTACTGCTACCATGGCAGCACCGGCTCTGCTGGCCTTTGATAATGTTCCGGTTATTGCAGCACACCTTTTTGTATTTTATTTTGGTATAGTGGCAGATATTACTCCGCCGGTGGCATTGGCTGCATATGCCGGAGCAGGTTTAGCACAAAGTAATCCTATGCTGACTGCTTTTCAATCGGTAAAAATTGCTGTGGGTGCTTTCCTGGTGCCATATATGTTTGTCCTGTCACCCGAGTTGTTGATGGTTAATGCCACTCCTGCAACGTTTATCTTAGCCTTGGGTACCGCAATTTTAGGTATGTTAAGCTTGGGTACTGCAGTGGTAGGCTATATTGACCGGCGGTTAACCATAGTGGAAAGACTGCTGCTGATAGCTTCCGGTTTAGGCCTGCTGTATGCCCATTTAACCACGGATATAATAGGTTTAGCGGTATTTTTAAGTATATTCATTTACCAAAAGTATATAAGTTACAAAGAAAAAAGAAGGGGTATTGCTTCTTAGAGATAAAAATCAACGCGCTGTTCAAAAAACAGCGCTTTTTTTATGATTAAAAGTTATTAATTGCATCAAAAATGATAACATAACTATATTCTATACATACATAAAAACTTTACTGCTTTAGACCAGGCAACCTTCGGTGCAGTTTATTACCAGGGAGCTAACAGTCGCTGCTGGTTTCGCTCTAAACCCGGTACTTTCTCTTCGGCAGCAATACTCTTTGAATGAGCCGGCTATCGTCTGCCCCGGTAAATACCTTGGCTGTCCGTATTCTCAGATATGTAATAGATAACCAATTAAAATTTCGGTATAATTTATCTTTATATTTTTACAACTTATATCTAAGCCCCTTTGATTTGGTTATTTGGTTATAGTCGAGGGGGCTTGCTGTGTATTTTCGTTAATATTCTTAGGACATAATAAACTTAACAACAAAAATAAACCATCTCACAAGACTCATAGAAACCTAAGACAGTGAAGGAAACCCCGTAATCATAATTACCAAATAAGTGATATCTACCGTAACCGCTGGCAAATAGAAATTTTCTTCAAATGGCATCTTTATGGCGCAGCAAAGGGCAAAAACGTAATAATTATTCAGATAGAATCCCTTCAAAACTTTGTAATAAATAAAAAAATAAATGGTTATAGTAAAGAGCAGTTTGTAATATTTCCCAATGGAGGATATATAGATAAAAATTATTTTTTTGATGCTGCAGAATCTAAATGGTTCTCTATTAAGACAAAAAAACAGTGGATAGGCCTTTTAAATATAAAGAAGAAGCTATTTATAATTGCCTAGGAAATTACCCGCCCGGTTTTTCATAAATCTTAGGATCACATTTTTCTTTATTAAATCTTTCAACCAATTTTGATGTAACTGCTGCTAAGGGCTGCTGGTACAGCATGGATAGTGTTATTGGCAAAGCCACCGCCGGTGGAAAGTAAGTTAATGCCAGCACTAGGCCTAGACTGTTATTTCTCATGCCAATTGCGTATATCATCGAGACCATTCGCTTATGCTGGTGTCCCTTTAAAATATATGAACTAAGGAATCCCAGTGAGTATCCACTGATTGAAACAATTAATATGACCAGCAGTAGTTTAATAACTGAGTAGTTCCATTCTATCTCAGGTGCAACAGCACTAGCATTTATATAAACAACCAATATAATAGCAATTTTGGAAGTAAAACCTCCAATAGATTGAGTATATTTTTTGAAAGCACCTTTGGTATAGTCGTGAATGATCATTCCAAGAAATCCGGGAACAGTGACCATCCAGAACAGCCTCATCAACAGGTTCATGGTGTCAATATGTACTGTCTTGCCTACTACTAGTACTATGAAGAGCGGTAGTAATAAAGGGCTAATCAGGGTGTCAAGAGTAACAGTTGCTGTTGTTAGAGGAACGTCACCACCCACCATTTGCGACCATAAGATTGAAGTTACAGCCACTGGAATAGATGCTCCCAGTAAGAACCCTAATCGAATGAGCTCATTTTCCGGTCCGGGGTAGAACACCAACCCAATAATGTAAGCGATAAAGGGCATAACCCCGTGTATAAAAATTAACATCCATATGGAAAGCCATGGCCTGGAAAGTCTGCTTAAAAAATCCGCTAAACTTGTATCCAAGGATGCAGCGAAGGTCATATAAGTGAAAGATAATGTGGCAACAATACTCCAAAATGGTGTAGTTTCTATTGGAGCAACAAAACCGATTAACAAAGGTATCAGCACCGCATAAAACATTCGCTGTCCAAGAAACTGGTTCCATTGGTATAAAAGATTGAGCATTGTGATTACATCCTTTAATACTAGAGATTATCTATCATTTATAATAGCATTTTTTAATACCTGTGAACAGTGAGAAAAGTTATAAACGCGGCTAATTAGTTTTAAATCCTTCTATGCTAGGCTCAGCGGTGTTTTGCTAGGTGCAGGTATAAGCATATTTACCCTTTTCTTATGACGACGCTGGGGAAATATAATCCCATGGAAATAATCCGTGGGATTATGTTTTTTATATTAAGCCTGTGTTTTTTCTGATGTCTTAGGTGTCTAAAAAACTGACATATTTTATACAAAGTCCAATATAAAAAATTTAAAAAAATTTTATGGTATAGCAGGAAAAATTTAAGTAAAAGTGTAATTTATTATATTAATACAATAAATATTCAAACCATAACATAATTTTTATTTGATTTAATGGAGGGAAGACAATTAAAGAAATCTGTGAAAAAATCCGTGAACTGCGCAACCAGAAAAACCTAACTTTGAAAGATCTTAGCGAAAAAACAGGATTATCAGTTAGTTTTCTTTCTCAAGTAGAAAGGGGTACATCTTCATTAGCCATTACCTCTTTAAAAAAGATTGCTGATGCATTAAATGTTTCTATAACGAATTTTTTTGATAGTTACCAGAATAAAAATTTTGTAGTTAAGGCTGAGGAACAAAAAACTTTTCGCATTGAAGGTTCAAATGCTAGATATACGAGATTGAGCGGGAATTTTTCGGGAAAGGTATTGGAACCACTTCTTGTTACCCTGGACCCCGGGAAAACGCATGAGGGAAAATTTAGTCATCCTGGGGAGGAATTTTTTTATGTTTTAGAAGGCGCTGTTATTTTTAATGTGGACGGCCAAGAGTATTTGGTGAAAAAAGGGGATTCAATACATTTTCCATCTGAGTTACCTCATTTCTGGTTCAATCCGTTGGAAAAAAGAGCAAAGATACTATGCGTATTAACACCGGTGATTTTTTAAAGCAGCCGGAAACTTTATATTTTTATAGAAAGGTGGTTAACTATGCGGGTCGCAACTGACATTGGGGGAACCTTTACAGATTTGGTTTCCGTTGATGAGCAAGGAAAAATTACCATTGCCAAAAGTCATACCACGCCTCCCAACTTTGAACAAGGGGTTATAGATGTTATTGAAAAAAGCGGTATAAATGCAAAAGAAATTGAGACTTTTATTCATGGCACAACTGTTATTATTAACGCTTTAACTGAACGTAAAGGTGCTAAAACAGGGCTTATTACCACAAAAGGGTTTCGCGATGTTTTAGAAATAGCACGCGGCAACCGTCCCGATTTGTTTAATATTCGCTATCAAAAGCCGGCTCCCTTTGTTCCACGTTATTTGCGCAGGGAAGTGGAAGAACGTTTGAATTACAAGGGAGAGGTAGTTACTCCCCTAAATAAAGAACAAATTAAAGATATAATTGATTACTTTAAAAAAGAAAATGTTGAAGCTATAGCAGTGGCCTATCTTCACGCTTATGCTAACCCTGTACACGAGCAGCAAACTGTAGAGGTGATTAAGGAGCTTTGGCCGGAAGTGGCAGTTACCGCTTCCCACGAAGTAACCAAAGAATGGCGTGAGTATGAGCGCACCAGTACCTGTGTATTAAACTCCTATGTTAAGCCTGTGGCATCAAAGTATGTTGACAGGCTGAAATCCAGGTTGAGTGAGATTGGTGTAGAAGGACATAAATATATTATGCAGTCTAACGGCGGTACCACTACCTTTGCCCAGTCCAAAGTTACACCTATTAATATGGTGGAATCCGGCCCGGTAGCCGGTGTTTTTGGTGCTGCGGTTTTAGGTAAGATTGTTGGTGAGAAAAATATTATAGCCTTCGATATCGGTGGAACTACCGCAAAATGTTCTCTAATTGATAATGGTGAAGTGAAAGTTACTACCGAATATAAAATTGAAAAGACAGAACGTACAGCTGGTTACCCCATTAAAGTGCCGGTGGTTGACATTATTGAAATTGGTAATGGCGGTGGTTCCATAGCTTGGATTGATGATGCTGGTTCACTGAAGGTTGGTCCCCAGTCTGCAGGGGCACTGCCCGGGCCTGTTGCTTACGGGCGCGGTGGCACCGAGCCTACAACTACAGATGCCAGCTTAATTACCGGTCGCTTATCTGCCAAAAATTTTGATAACGAAGTGAACTTAGACAAAGTAAAAGAAGCTATTAATGAAAAAGTGGCCAAACACTTCAATATGTCAGTGGATGAGGCAGCACTGGGTATTATCCGTATTGCCAATTCCAACATGCTGAATGCCTTAAAGTTAATATCTGTAAGAAGGGGTTACGATCCTCGAGAATTTGCTATGGTAGCCTTTGGCGGCGGTGGCCCGATGCACGCAGCTGCGCTGGCCAAAGAGTTGGGTGTGAGCAAGGTTATTGTTCCGGTAGCGGGTTCAGTGTTTTCGGCCTGGGGTATGTTAATGACTGATCTGCGCAGTGACTTTGTTCAAACTTACATCAAACGATTCAATGAGGTTGACCTTGATCAGTTAAATAATGAGTGGAAGACAATTGAAGAAGAGGCACTGGCGCAATATCAGAACCAAGGTATTGAGCCGGATAAGGTAATTTTCTCACGTTATGCAGACATGCGTTACCTGGGCCAGGAACACACTGTTAAGGTTCCGGTGCCCAACGGGAAAATGGACGAAGAAACGGTTAAGGAAGTGATCAGACGCTTCCATGATATCCATGAACAGCATTATACCTTTAAATTGGAAGAAGCTCAGACTGAGATTGTTAACCTGCATTTAGTTGCCTTTGGAACTGTTAAAAAACCGGAATTATATAAATTGGATAAAGTGGGCGGTAATGCAGAAGAAGCATTAAAAGAAATAAGACCGGTTCTTTATGAAGAAGAGGGTTGGATTAACACCAAAGTATATGACCGTGCAAAACTGGCTGCTGAGGTAACCATTGAGGGTCCTGCTATAGTTGAAGAACAGTCGGCATCTACCGTCGTTTATCCGGGGCAGTCTGTAACTGTAGATCATTACGGGAACTTGATTATTAAGACGGGGGTGTAAGGAAATTGACTAATCAGAATATTAATATTGATCCGTTTACCCTTGATATAGTAAAGGATTCACTTATCGCAATCGGTGATGAAATGTTTTATGCCCTGGCCCGTACTTCCATGAGCCCGATTATCTACGAGGTGCTGGACTATGCCAGCGGTCTCACAGACTCTAAAGGAAACCTTCTTACTCAGGGTAACGGTGTAACGGGGTTTATCGGCCTGCTTACCTTTATGGTCAAAGCTACATTAGAGAAGTTTAATAAAGAAGGAGATCTAAAACCGGGAGACATCATTATTATTAACGACCCCTATATGGGCGGCGGTTCCCACCTTTCTGACGTGGGTTTAGTAATGCCTATTTTCTATCAGGGGGAACTGGTGGCATTTTCAGCCAATAAAGCACACTGGACAGAAGTAGGCGGCAAGGATCCCGGATCCTGGACCACTGACTCTACTGAGATATACCAGGAAGGACTGCAATTCCCGTGTGTTAAGCTCTTTGAGGAGGGCAGGATAAACCAATCTCTAGTAGATATTATTGCTGCCAATGTTCGCTTCCCTGATCTTTCATTAGGTGATATGTGGGCTCAAGTTGCTGCGCTCCGCACCGGAGAAAGACGTTTTATTGAGCTTTGCGACAAGTATGGTAAAGATGTGGTGTTAGCATCCATCGACCGTCTGCTTGAACATGGTGAACAAATTACCCGTAAAGAATTAGCCAAACTGCCCAAAGGAACATTTGAAGCAGTGGATTACATTGACGATGATGGGTTGGGCAATGGCCCGCTTAAAGTGCAGGTTAAGGTCACCATTACCGATGATAAATTTACCTGTGACTTTACGGGCAGTCATCCCCAGGTGCTGGGGCCGGTTAACACTTCTTATGCAGCTCTTGTTTCTGCAGTGCGAACGGTATTTTTAGCCATAACAAACCCGTCCCAGGATGTGAATGACGGGATTTTCCGCCCCCTTGAGATTATTGCCGAAAAAGGGTCAATATTCTCTTGCGAACGCCCGGCAGCAGTATCAACTTATTGGGAAACTATGGCTTACGGTACCGACTTGGTTTGGAAAGCGTTGGCTCCGGTGGTACCCCATCGCCTGACAGCAGGTCACCTGTTATCTGTATGTGCTGTGATTGTCGCCGGTGTGCACCATGACACCAATGAGCCGTTCTTAATTGTAGAACCTTCCGTTGGTGGTTGGGGTGCCGGTCAGGGTAAAGACGGCGAAGCAGGTCAATTCTGTATCGGCGACGGCGAAACCTTTAACGTACCGGTGGAAGTTGCTGAAACCCGCTATGGGATTATGGTTGACGAATACAGCTTCCGTGCGGACGGCGCCGGTGCAGGCGAATACCGCGGCGGCTCCGGTGTTATCCGTTCTTACAGGGCTATGACTGATAACCAGATGCTGACGGCAACCTTTGGCCGCCATAAGTTTTTACCCTGGGGGTTCGGCGGCGGAAAAGACGGCTCGCGCAATGAATTTGAGATTATCAGGGCCAATGGTGAAAAAGTGGGGCCATTGGGTAAATGTGCCCGCCTTCCGCTGAATAAAAACGATGTTGTGCGCCTAATCACCGCCACAGGTGGGGGATATGGCGATCCCTTAAAGCGTGACCCTGAGAAGGTGGCGATGGATGTAAAGAATGAATTCATCACGGTGGAACAAGCCAGGGAAGACTATGGTGTAATAATTAACCCTGAAACCTTCGCTGTGGAAGGATTTACAGAAGAGCGACAAAGGAGAGAAAAATAATTGAAAATAGTAACTGTGGCAGATGTAGAGACAGAAAAACGCTCCGGTATTATTATGAAAACCCTGTTTGGTGAAAATGTTGATAAAGATGCGAAAGTAACCTTTGGAATAGTAGTGGTACCGCCGGGAACCAGGGTTCCTGCTGAAGGTGCAGGTGCCCATGATGGTGATGAGTATTCCTTAATACTCAAAGGTTCACTGCTTTCTGTAAGCGGTGGCAAAGAATATAGGGTTTCCGAGGGACAGGCCGCCTTTATTCCAGCCGGTGAAGAACACTGGTCAATTAACGATGGTAATGAAGATTGTGAAATAGTATGGGCCATTATTAAACGATAAATTATCCGGGGGCCTGTCTGTGTAAAGGCAGGGCCCCGGATAAAATAAATAGTGAAAGAGGTGAAACTTTGAGTATTTTTGAACAGAGATTTGCTAAAGCCCAGGAACTGCTGGCAGCAAATGATATAGATGCAGTAGTTGTTACTTCTTCCCCGAATTTTTTCTACTTTACCGGAACATGGCTTGATTCCCATGAAAGGCTGCAAGCCGTTGTAATTCTTAAAACCGGTACCCCTACAATGATTGTTCACGAAATGGCTAAAGAGCAGGTTGATCCGCCTGGGTGCGTTGACAGAGTGTTTTGGAAAGACGGGGATTCATCCATTGAATTGTTAGCTAAACTGCTGCCCAAAAAGGGAAAAGTATCTATTGATAACCAGTGGCCAAGTGGTAATTTGATTAAACTGATGACGCTATCACAACTTACTTTTGTTGGAAGTGACAGTATTCTAGGGGCACTGCGCCTTAAAAAAGATAATTTAGAAATAAAATATTTAAAATATTCTGCATATTGTGCTGATCAAATTATGGACAGTGTAAGAAAATTAATAAAGCCTGGAATAACAGAAAAAGAAGTGGCGCGAGAGATTGAAAGGTTTTTCAAACAAAAGGGAGTTGATCAACTTTCCTTTGATGCCATTGTAGCTGCCGGAAGTAATGCAGCAATTCCCCATCACCAACCGGGCGATAAAGTTCTTCAAGAAGGTGATGCTGTTGTTGTCGATATGGGTGGAATTAAGCAGCATTATTGTTCTGATATTACTCGCACTTTTGTCATCGGCGAACCAAGCCGGGAATTCAAAGAAGTCTACAGTGTGGTGCAAAAGGCACAGGATGAAGCAGTTAAAGCCATTAGGCCCGGTGTACCAATGAAAGATATTGACAAGGCGGCGCGAAGCATCATTGAAAAAGCAGGGTATGGCCCGTACTTTACCCATCGCACCGGCCATGGGATTGGGATGGAGGTTCATGAGGAGCCATATTTGACACCAACTAACTCCAGGTTATTAGAAGAAGGCATGGTTGTCAGTGTTGAACCCGGTATTTATTTACCCGGTAAATTTGGCGTTAGGATTGAAGATATTGTGCTGGTTACCAGTGAAGGTGCTGAAAGATTGAACAATTATCCGCGGGAATTAATCAAAGTAGGTTAGAAAAATAACCACTGAAATGAGGTGGAATAAGTTTTGGAAGAGAAAAAATTAAACAGTTCAATGGAAAAGGATACAGCTTTAGCGTCAATCCCTATGTCTGAAAGACAGCATTGGTTAACACCGGCCATGATTTTCGGCGGATTGGAATTCACTATTCCGGTATTGATGGTGGGTGCTATGCTCACCGCCAGTTTTGGCCTGTCATCAATATTTTGGATTCTCTTTACAGCTTTAATAGTGTTTCAATGGGCTGGCAATGCCATCTGCGGCTATATTGGAGCCAAAACAGGTCGTTCTTCTTCGGTTATCGCCCGCACCAGCTTTGGGTCTGCACAGGCTAAAGTTATTGTAGCTTTGACAATTTTTATTGTATCCCTTGGCTGGTGGGCGGTTCAGACGTCGGTTGCCGGAAATGCAATTTCTGTTATGATTGGTATTGATTACACCAAACAATGGTTGGCCTGGGCAGTGGTTACCGTAGTTGTAGGTTTAATATTTGCAATTCCATCAATTATTGGTTATTCTTCTATGAAGTGGACAGATTATTTAGCTGTTCCCGCAGGGTTAATACTGGTGGTTGCCAGCATAACTTTGGCCTTAAAAAACATCGGCTGGGAAAAAATATCTTCTTGGTCTCCGGAGCCAACCATGACTTTTTTAGCGGCTGTTAGTTTGGTGATAGGAGTAAATGTTTCCCAATGGGTAATTTCTTCTGACTATACCCGTTATGCAAAACCGAAAATAAAAGATAATATTTTAATCCCCCTTGGTATTATTGGAGTTGGTTTTCCATTATTTTATGTAGGGGCCATTATGTCAGTGGGGGTTGGAAGTGCGGATATTGTTCAGGTAATGGTTAACCTTGGTTTTCCTTTCTGGGGCTTCCTTATTTTATGGTTTGCTACCTGGACCAGTCAATTAGTTAACAATTACAGCATGGGTTTAGCACTGGCTAATTTATTGAATGTAAACTCGGGTAAAGGTCGGGCCCTGCTTACTTTCATAGGCACTTTAATTGCCATCGGCGTAGCCTTGGCCGGAATTTTAGATTATTTTATGGATTTCCTTTATATGACCGCTCTAATTTATCCTGCCATTGCCGGTGTTATGTTTGTAGATTTCTTCTTAATCAGAAACCAGGAATGGGCGGACAACCCAGGCTGGAACTGGATGGCTACAATTGCAATTGTTGTTGGAACCCTATTTGGTTACTACACACAATATGTTAACCCCATGGGGCTGCCGGCGGTTCAATCTTTGATTGTAACAGGAATATCCTATTATGTATGCATGAAGGTTAAAGCAAAAGTTGCACCGGATCATTTTACCCCGGAGCATTGGAATGAATTTAAAAAGCTGGAAAGTATAAGTCTAGATATTTAACATAAAAGGCAATTACTCTTCGGAAGGGTAATTGCTTTTTTGCTTTATATATAAAATAAACACCAATAGAGCATCATTTTATTGACATATGACCATAAAACAGTTATCTTAATAATGTTAGTTCTATACTTTATACTTCAAGATATGGAGGTAATAAAATGCAGGATATAGTACAGGAAATGTTAATGCAAAAAGTTTGGGCAGTATTGGGTTCATTTGCTAATGAAGAAAAATGGGCTTATAAAATCTACAAGAATTTAAAAAAATCGGGATATACCGTTTACCCGGTAAACCCCAGGCTTAAAGAAATTGATGGTGAACCCTGCTATCAAAATTTAGAGTCATTACCCCAGGTTCCAGAAGTGGTTAACCTGGTAACACCACCCCAGGCTACAGAAAAGATCGTTGAACAGTGCATTAAACTGGGGATTAAATATGTTTGGATGCAGCCGGGGGCTGAAAGTGAGGAGGCTATTAAAAAAGCTGAAAACGCGGGCTTAAATGTTATCCATAATACCTGTGTTTACAAGTTGACTCTGTAATTAATATAGTTATCTTATTTAAAGAAGGGTTGAGGGAGACTGTAAAAGCTGTTTCCCATCAACCCTCTATTATTTTGTTATAGATTCTAAAACAAAAACCTAGTATATATACATTTATATATCAATCAAAAGGTAATCTTTGGTGCTATTTAACACCATTTAACACTTCTACTATTACCGGCATACCTACTTTTACCTTTGGTTGCCGATCTAATTTTATTACAGCTTTCAAAAGATTTTGGTGCTTTTTTTCTTTAGTTATTTTATCAACCACACCATAAAACTGCCCACCACCGGTACTATTATGGATTGTCAGCCGGATTTTAAATCCAGGCTTTATCAAGGATCTTTTACCAATATTTAATAGTATAGACACTTGGTTTTTAGATGGCCCTATTACAGCAAGAGCCATTTTGGGAAATGTGCCTTCTTCAACCAACAAATCTGTTGTTTTATCCGGTAACAGTGATTCCACCTCTTTTTCCTGTAGAACCTGTCCCAGCTGCCGTAGGGCATCATATACGCTGTTTAGTTTCTTTTTAATCTGATTATTTGAAATTTTGATTTGTTCAAACTCAACCAGAATCTCTTGCTGCCAGGCCGATACTAGGTCATGTTTGCTTACATTTATCTGATGTGCACTACCCGCACTAGTTTCATCAGTTATAAGAAGGCCCTCTTTACTGCTTTCTGCTTTCTCTTCAATACTTACTATCCTTTGAGTATCGCTATCTACCAATTTTGACTGATTAGTTTCCTTCTCAATAGTATTTGCAAGACAGATTAATGCTAAGCTTGTGTATATCACATCGGTGGATTTCTTATTTGGTTCACCTACCCACCTACCGTCAGTTTGCTGATTTTTTATTAAGAGTTCTACCATATCTGCGTACCAATCGTTCGACCCAATGGAAGGGATGTAAGGAGCGATCATGCATCCTTTTCTTAACCCAAACAGATAGTTGTAGAACCAGCTGCTTGGGGCAGCTGCATTCAATTCCACTGCATAATTGGCTTCCAACCAACCTAATGTCCGAACTATCAATTCTTGAGCTTGGGTTCTAACTTGTGGATCTGCTGTAAACATGCTAATAATTTTAAGACTCGCTAACGCACCAGATGTTGCAGCATAGATGACTTCATGGCCATTAAACCGGGTGCTGTCACCTAGGCTATAGGCATAACTCCCGTCTTCTTTAAGATGGTAATTTTTCTGGTACCACGTCA
>JACDOL010000033.1 GCA_017656165.1 Desulfotomaculum sp. | reverse complement strand
ATCCAGCGAGCTTATAATGAGCTGGAAAGAATCTGGATAGCAGAAACAAAACGGGGCCTGGGAACATTTGTCACCGAAGATGCAGGCAGGCTGAAGAGGGTTCGTGAGCAGTTAAAAGAAGAAAGGATTAAATCTTTTATTAAAAGATATGGCTGAAATGGGCTTCACCGGAATGGAAATTATTAAAGGCGTTGAAGATTGTTTACGTAATGAAATGTAAATTTAATCTTAGGAGGAGTGAAATGGCGGAGTATATTGTTGAATTTAGAAATGTTACTAAACGATATCCAGGGCAGAAAGCATTAATAGACACAAGCTTTAAACTGCCCCGGGGAAAATTATTGGCTTATCTGACTCATTTCATATATAGACCTGGATAGCCAGACTATTGTAATGGCTACCAATGAGGTGGCAGAAATAGAGAAGAGAATAAATAACCGGCTTGCGCCGGCGTGTTTTCGGAGTGTAAATACCCTGGCGATGATAAAACCTAAGCTTTTTCTAATAATTAATTAGTATTCTTTTACATCATCCCTGGGAAGGAGCAGACTTAAGACAAATGCAGCCAATGGCAGTAGAGTCAGGGTCATAAAAGCAGTGGGGGCACCGAAGTTGTCGGCGATGGCACCCAGGATGCTGACACCGACTCCGCCCATTCCGGTGGCAAAACCCGTCATCAACCCCGAGGCTACCCCAATCCTGTGAGGCAGCATTTCCTGCCCCATCACTACGGTGGTGGGCATGGTGGATACAATTACCATGCCGGTAACAAATAATACAATCATAGACCATATCCCGGTACTATATTTTAAAAGAAACAGCAGGGGAATGAGAACAGCAGTAGAAACTACCAGCATATTTTTACGTCCAAAACGGTCTGCCACCGGTCCACCTAGAATGGTGCCAACTGCACCGGCCAGCATAAATGAAACCAGCAGGGAACTTACATAATTCGGGCTCCTGCCCAGGTAATTTACTAGGTATAGAGGCATAAAATGGGTTAAGCCCGCCTGTATCCAGGAACGGACTATAATTACTAAAATTAGTACTATTAACGGAAACAGTATTTTTTTAGGGGCAGTCTTACTGTCACCTTTAATTTTTTGTACAGCAGGTGCCGGGTCATCCGGCAGCATGCGGTAATATACCAAAAACAGCACAGCCATTATAACACCGGGCAGGAAAAAATATATGCTGGCAGACTTGTCAAATATAGTCAGCAGTTTACCCATGATTATGGTACCTAGGGCTGCTCCCAGGGCTCCTCCCACTATAAACAGCGACATACCGGTGGCCCGGCGGTGACCACTTGCCAGCCGGCTTACCTTTGATGCTTCAGGATGGTATGCTGCTGCACCTAAGCCGCTGGTAAAGACAACTGCCAGTACAAACCAGTAAGTAGAAGCAGTTCCGGTCAGTGCCAGACCAATCATAGATAAAAAGCATCCGGCAGGCAGAAGCCAGCGGCTTTTTACTTTATCACTCCAAAACCCCAGAATAGGCTGCAGGACCGAAGAACTGACGTTAAAAACTAGTGAAATTAATCCTGCAGCACTGTAAGACAGTCCTAAGCTGGCTTGTATTAGAGGCAGCAGTATCGGCAGTGCACCTGCTGCCAGGTCAGTAACTAGGTGCCCAGCAGAAAGCAAAACCAGTACTTTAGTGTGCATACCGGATAAAGCTGCTGTTTTTTTTCTATCCAACCCTATACCTCCATAATAATGTGTAGTAAAACATTATAATAATAACATAACTTCACTTTTAAGTAAAAAAATATAATAACTTAAAACAATGTTGAATATACTTAAAAATTAAAGTAAAATATCTCCAGCAAAAAATTCCAAAAAGAAGGATGATGTTAATTTTCATAATATATTGAAACAGCTGCAGGGAAAGATTTGTGTCATGCCGGGGGTATAAACAATGGTAACCGAGACAAAGAGTAATGGTCAAATGATAGACAATTTTTTAAGGGATATAAAAAATCTTGCAGCGAAAGTTACGGCTGATAATAAATTTATAAAGGGCTTACCTAAAAAACAAGAGGATAATGAACATATCGAGTTAATAGAAAATTCCCAGGATTTAATAGGTGAGTTATCCCTTGACTGCCGTTATTTATCAGTGAGTTCTAGCTGCTGGGAAATGCTGGGTTATGACAGGAAGGAACTGATTGGCAGAAGATTTTTTGAACTTTTGTATCCTGAAGATATACCAGTTTTCATGGAAAAATGTAAAGGTATGTTTCTGTCCTTTCCATTCACAACGATGCCTGTCCGACTTAAGCATAAAAATGGGGAATGGCACTGGTTTGAGATTTTATTGAAGCTGTACCTAAATGGCAGCAGTTTACAATTGCTGCTTGCAGCAAGGAAGCTGCCCCTGTCTCAGCCTTACTATTATTTTAATTTGTTAAATCGTCATATAGCAGATCTGCTGGATAGTATTAATGAAGCATTATGTTCATTGGACCGACAATGGCGCCTTACATATGTAAATCAACAGGCTGAACGTCTGTTTAAAAAACCCCGTCATGAATTGATTGGAAAAAAGTTGTGTGATGTTATTCCTCTAGGCCTGAGTTTTAATATAAACAATGAATTAAAAGAAGTTTTATTAGAAAAAAAGTTTATTTGTTTTGAGAAGTACTACCGCCCTATAAATAAATGGTATGAAATAAAGATTTATTCTTTTTCCCAGGGACTGGCGGTATTTTTTAATGACATAAGCGAACGCAAACAGTCAGAGGAAAAAATAAAGCACTTTGCTTACCACGACCCTTTAACCAATATTCCCAACAGGGTACTGTTAAAGAACCGGCTGGATAATGAAATTAACCGGGCAAGACGCAGCAATAATTTGTTATGTGTTATGTTTCTTGACTTGGACAAATTTAAAATTATAAACGATACGCTTGGGCATGAAATGGGTGACCGCATGCTGGTAAGTGTTGCCAGGCGCCTGGCTGGCTGCCTGCGTGAAGGAGATACAGTAGCCAGGTTGGGAGGCGACGAGTTTATAATACTGCTGCCGGAAATTGAAAATGTAAGTAAAGTTAAAAATGTGGTGCACAGGATAATAAACAGGCTTAAAAAGCCGTTTGCTTTTGACGGACAGGAGTTTTATATCACTAGCAGTATAGGTGTAGCCATTTATCCAACGGATGGGACAGATGCCGAAACACTTATTAAGAATGCTGACAAGGCCATGTACTATGCCAAAAAAAGGGGAAGAAACAGCTATCAGTTTTACAAGCCATTTATGAATAGCTGTGAAGATGTACTAAAGAAAAAGAACTTGCACCAGGCTCTAGAGAATAAAGAGTTTATTGTTCATTACCAACCTGTATTTAATGTTAGTACAGGACAAATTATTGGGACAGAAGCGGTTGTACGCTGGCAGCACCCTGACTTAGGTCTGGTCTATCCAGAAAAGTTTTTACCTCTTGCCGAAAAAACTGGATTAATAATACCCCTGGGTGAATGGGTTTTGGAAAAAGCCTGTCATCAATGTAAATCCTGGCATAATCAGGGTTGGTCCTGCATTAGTGTGGCAGTTAATATGTCAGCGCGAGAGTTTTATCAAGATGATTTGGTGCAGCAAATTGCTGGTATTCTGGAAAGAACAGGGCTTAAGCCGCAGTTTTTACAGTTGGAAATAACAGAAAATACACTTTTACAGGACCCGGAGCTTGCTGTTACTATATTACACAGCTTAAAAAAAATGGGGATTAAAATTTCTCTTGACGATTTTGGTGATGGTTATACGTCATTTAATCACTTAAAGAGAATACCGGTTGACATTATAAAGATAGATAAATCATTTATTCAAGAAATCGATTCTGATCCTGTCAATAATTCCATAGTAAAAGCAATGATTAAATTTGGTAAAATTATGCAGAAGGATATTGTGGCAGAAGGAGTAGAAACGGGAGGACAGCGAGATTTTCTTACACAAGAGAAGTGTGAAATAATGCAGGGTTATCTTTTCAGCAAACCGGTTGCTGCTAACCAGTTAGAAGAATGTTTAAAAATGTAATTATAACTAGGGAAACAAGTATATTTCACTAAGCATTAATAGCGGGCGCTAACTGCTATTATTTTTTGTCATTTATTACAAAATATAACATATTTTACATTAATTGTATTGTATAATAGGGGTAAGTTACAACTTAAAACTAATGGTATTTAAGTGGAGGAAACTATGCTGCAGTGGGTATTCAGGTTATCTGCCTGTGTATTTACAATTGTGTTAGTGATATTTATAACAATATCTTTGTTGTTAATATTTAAGGCTAGAATAAACCCGGGAGAGATACCAGCGGTGTGGGGTTATAAACCGATGCTGGTCCTAACCGGCAGTATGGAACCTCAATTACAACCTGGAGACATGATCATCGCTAAGGAGGTAGAAGCGGAGAAAGTACAGGTAGGAGATATAATTACATACCAAACAAGCGGAAACATACTGGTGACTCACAGGGTAGTGGGTATATGCGGCAGTAATAATAAACTGGCCTTTAAAACGAAAGGAGATGCCAATAAATTTTTAGATCGGCACCTGGTGTCTCCTGATCAATTGGTTGGAGCAGTGGCTTTTTGTATACCAGGTGTGGGTTGGGTGGCGGAGTTTGGAAAACAAAATCAGGCAGTTATAATTTTCCTGGTTTTATTAATTGTACTGCTGACATCTGCAGAAATAAAGTATATTATTATTAATATATATCTAAGAAAGACAGCTGGTAAATTTAAATTTAAGTACAGATAATAAGGGACGGAAACCGCCCAGTAATGCTGAGGACAGTTTGGCAGTGTTAATGTAAATATATTGACTAAAAGCCTTTGAAATACTAGTATTTTTTTACATTTATTTAATAAAGCAATTTGTTACATATTTATTAAAAATTTTTGTTTTTGTCACCTTTAAGACATAAATTCCCATAAATAAATGTTACAATTATCACATAGTAAACAGCAAATAAACTCAATTTAAGTAAGATTTTGTTTTTGTGATGGGAAGAGGTGAGTTAAGTGGCAGAAAAAAACATTGTAATTCTAGGTGCGGGATACGGTGGATTAAAAGCGGCCCAAGTGCTTAGCAAATTGTTAGCTGAGGCGGATGATTTTATAGAAGATTATCAAATAACTTTAATAGATAAAAATGAATATCACACATTAATGACCCAGCTGTATGAGCCTGCTGCTGGAACCAAGGATTTGTACGATGTAATGATGCCTATTAATGATATTTTGGCTGGATGGAATAGTGTAAAATTTGTGAAGGGTACCGTCCGCAGTATTGATTTAGAAAAGAAAATAGTATTCCTTGACCATGGCCATAAAGAAGTACCTTTCACATATTTAATTAACGCCCTTGGCAGCGAGCCTGAATATTTTAACATTGAGGGAATAAAAGAAAACAGCATCAGCTTGAGCAGCCTAAATAATGCTGCCAAAATATGGTGCCGCGTAGAAAGGATACTGGAAAAATTAAAAAATTTCTCTCCTGAAGAACGTAAAGGCAGAATAACTACCTTTGTAGTGGGCGGCGGTGGTTTAACCGGCGTGGAATTTACTGGTGAACTGGCCTATCAACTAAGGCAGCTGAAAGATCATTATCAAATAAAAGAAAACGAGTATAAAATTATCTTGATAGAGGGCAGTAAAAACCTGCTGCCGGGAATGGCTTCTAAAGTTTACAATTATGCCCAAAAGACTTTAGAAGACCTTGGAGTTGAGGTAATAACAGGGGAATTAATTAAAAAAGCTGATTCTGAAACAATATACCTTTCATCAGGAAGGGAGATAAACTACAATTTGTTTGTCTGGGCTGGCGGTATCAGGGGAAACAGGCTGGCTGCAAAATCGGGCTTAAAAACCGATAACCGGGGAAGAGTTTTGGTTAACCAGCACCTGCAGTATGTAGATGACCCTCAGGTGTATGCCATAGGTGACAGTGCCCTGGCTAAAGACACTAAAACAGGCCGCCCGGTAATTGCCACAGCCCAGGCTGCTATACAGCAGGGTAAGCTCGCAGCATATAACATATATGCAGATATAAGAGGGTGGGATAAAAAAGAGTATCATCCTTCATTAATTTTCTTACTTATTCATGTGGGCCGCCACCAGGCAGTGGGCGAAGCTATGAATAAGTTAAGAAGAATTAAATTAACCGGGTCTCATGCTGCCTGGTTAAAAAACATTATTCCTCTGAAATACAGGTACATGTTGGGTGGTTTTAAAATGCTTTTTTACAAACCTGTAAAAAATAAAACAAATAACCTGAAATATGAACTATATAACTGCAACCATTATAAATAGCCAGGATTAACCTGGTTTTTTTCTTGTTGTTTAGGGAAAGCGCCGGGTATGTTTGAGTTTTTTCTATAGTTGCAATAAACAATAATTATATTTATATTATCTATAGAAATTACATGTTAAACATTAATGACAGGAGGGATGCTTTATGAACAGTACCTGTCAGCAAACAATGGAATTTCAGGCTGAAATAAAACAGCTGCTGGACATTGTTATTAATTCGCTTTACACCGACCGGGAAATATTTCTGCGTGAATTAATTTCTAATGCTGCGGATGCACTGGAAAAACTCCGGTACATAAAGCTTTCTAACGATAAAATTATTGATAAAGATCTTCCACTAGAAATATCAATTGAATTGGATGAAGAAGAAAACAAATTAACTATTTTTGATACTGGTATTGGTATGACAAGGGAAGAACTGGTAGAGAACCTGGGCACCATAGCGCATTCAGGTTCTAAAGCGTTTCTAAGGCACCTGGCAGAGAGCGGCGGCAAAGATATAAATTTAATAGGACAGTTTGGTGTAGGATTCTACTCTGCATTTATGGTGGCTAAAAAGGTTGTCCTGGTGACCCGTTCATACCAACCTGAAGCGGAAGGATGCCGCTGGGTATCTGAAGGCACAGGCAGTTTTACTGTCAGTGAAGAAAAAGAACTGCACCGCGGGACAAAAATTACCCTGTATTTAAAAGATGATGCTAAAGAGTTTTCTAAGGCAGAAAATATCAAGAGGATAATTAAGCAGTACTCGAGTTTTGTACCTTTCCCTATTAAAGTTAATGGAGAGAAAGTTAATACTATACAGGCCATTTGGACTAAAAGTAAAAATGAAGTTACTGAAGAACAATACGAAGAATTTTACAAGTACATAGCTAATTCTTATGATAAGCCATTATTCCGGATGCATTTTACAACAGATGCACCTCTTTCTATAAAAGCGCTGCTGTTTGTTCCGAACGATAATTATGAACGTTTCGGTTTTGGCCGGATGGAACCAGGGGTTAACCTTTATTGTAAAAAAGTTTTAATTCAACAGCAGTCTGAAGATATTCTACCCCAGTGGCTGCGTTTTGTGAGGGGGGTTGTGGATAGTGATGAACTCCCGCTGAACATTTCCCGGGAAAACATGCAGGACAGTGCACTGGTATCAAAAATTCGCAGGGTAATTACCAAGCGTTTTGTCAAGTTCTTGAATGAACAGGCCCAAAAAGAACCGGAAAAGTACAGAGAATTCTGGGAAAAATTCAGCATGTTTATAAAGGAAGGGGCAGCAGCAGACTATACATACCGGGATGAACTGATTAAGCTGCTCCGCTTTGAATCCAGTAAAACAGATCCCGGCAAGCTGACTTCATTAAAAGAATATGTTGAGCGGATGAAGGATGATCAAAAAGCTATATACTACATTAACGGGCCCAGCAGAAAGGCTATTGAATCTGGACCTTACCTGGAAGTTTTCCGCCAAAAGGATATTGAAGTACTTTATACTCAAGAGGCAGTGGATGACTATATTTTAAGCCACCTCGGTGAATTTGAAGGGAAAAAGCTCATTTCTGCTGACCAGGAAAACTTAGAGCTGACAGATGATTTGCAGAAAAATAAAGAAACACAGCCGGAAGAAAAAATTAAAGCCCTGTCTGAATGGCTGAAGAAAACCCTTGGGGATAAAGTGAGCGAAGTAAAGGTTTCCAAGCGGCTGGTTGACAGCCCTGCTGTCATTATTAGTCCCGGCCATACCAGCATCAGCATGGAACGTATGATGCAGCTGGTTAATAAAGATTTAAATAAGATCAGCCCCAAGATACTGGAAATTAACCCCGGGCACATAATTATCAAGAGGTTGGCCGATTTAATTGAATCTGATGAAGGGCTGGCCAAGATGGCTGCTGAACAGATATTTGATAATGCACTTTTATCTGCTGGACTTGTAATTGACCCCAGGGATATGATTCACAGGATGTATCAAATTTTAGAAAAAGCGCTTGAAAAATAAGGAGAGATTTGCAGCATTAGCAAATCTCTTTTTTTTACCGGAGAAAACGGCAGCAGGTAAATTCTAAGAACTTAGTTTGATATTATTTGAATACAAGGTAGAAAAAGTAATTACTGTTTTAAAATAACTGCAAATTGTTTCAGCAGGTTACCTTTAAAAAATAATTAGTATTTGTTTCCTGAAATTACAAAAATACTAGTATTGATTAAAAATGCATAGTCAGTTATAACTAATAAGGGATAACTGCATAGGAAATAAGGTTTTCTATACGGGTTATATGGTAATATTTTAAAAATTTGTAATTTTAAACCTGGTAAGTAATCAGTTAATTAAACGGGGGAAGGTTTCATGTTCAAATTTGTACTTAATAGGGTATTCAGTTCAGTAATAACTATTATCCTTATAATTACCATTACCTTTGCATTGATGCATTCTATCCCGGGGGATCCGCTCACCAGGGATAAGGAAATGCCTGAACAAATTAGACAGAACTTAATGGAAAAATATCACTTAGACGAGCCCCTGTGGAAGCAGTACTTTATTTACCTGAAAGGATTGGCCACCGGGGACATGGGTATTTCTATGAAGTATCAAGGAGTTACGGTAAACGAAATTATCGCTGAAAGCTTTCCCATTTCAGCCCAGCTGGGATTGGTGGCCATTGCCATAATGCTTTTGATAGGTATACCGGCTGGGATAATATCTGCACTTAGACAGAACAAGTGGCAGGATCATTTAGCCATGTTCTTAGCAACCCTTGGAGTGGCTATACCAAACTTTGTATTGGCCACACTGCTTATATATATTTTTGGTGTTAAACTGGGCTGGCTGCCTACTTCCCGTTGGGTTTCCTGGAAGAGTGTTATTATGCCGTCCATTGCCCTGGCAGGATATTCTGCTGCTTACATTGCCCGTTTGACCCGTTCCAGTGTACTGGAAGTTATTCAGCAGGATTATATCCGAACTGCAAAAGCTAAAGGACTGCCGGAACGGGTGGTTGTCTACAAACACGCACTAAAAAATGCTTTAATTCCCATTGTTACCTACCTGGGGCCGCTGACAGCAGGGATACTGACTGGTTCTTTTGTGGTGGAGAAAATATTTGCCATTCCTGGTTTAGGACAGTACTTTGTAAACAGCATCAGCAACAGGGACTACACTGTAATCCTTGGGGTAACGGTGTTTTACGCCAGTTTCCTGGTATTTATGAACATGATAGTTGATATTGTTTACGGTTTTATTGATCCGCGTATTCGCGTTGGAAAGTAGGGGGAAGGAAAATGGCAAACACAAAAATTGCAGACATTAGTGCCGATAAATTTAGACCGCTGCCGGATACTGAAAAGAAACAAAATGAAATTGTCAGGCCCAGTATAACTTACTGGCAGGATGTATGGTTCAGGCTAAAGCAAAATAAACGAGCAACGCTGGGACTGTATATAATTATATTCCTGCTTCTGCTGGCAGTTTTTGGACCTTTACTGTCGCCTTACTCTTACTCAGACCAGTTCTTGGACAAGCAGGGGCTCGGACCAAGCAAGGAATTTTGGTTTGGTACTGACACCCTGGGCCGTGATATATTTGTCCGGGTGCTTTATGGAGCCAGGATATCACTGGCAGTTGGTTTTTTAGCCAGTGTAATTAACCTGACTATTGGTGTGCTTTACGGTGGAATATCCGGTTATTTTGGTGGGCGGGTGGACAATATCATGATGCGTATTGTGGATATGTTTTACTCCATCCCCCTTATTTTGTATGTAATTTTGTTAATGGTAATTTTAGGCCCCGGGCTTAAAAGTATATTTATCGCTTTGGGCTGTATTTACTGGGTGGAAATGGCCCGTATTGTCCGAGGCCAGGTGCTCAGTTTAAAAGAACAGGAATTTGTATTGGCGGCACGGGCGCTGGGTGCTGACACGAAGAGAATACTTCTGCGCCACCTGATACCTAACTGCATGGGGCCTATTATTATTACTGTAACAATGAACATTCCCAAGGCGATTTTTACAGAAGCATTTTTAAGTTTTATTGGTTTAGGTGTTTCTGCACCAATGGCCAGCTGGGGTATGCTGGCATCAGAAGCAATGCCGGCAATAAGGTCTTATCCTCATATTCTTTTCTTCCCGGCTATGGCTATATCTATAACCATGCTGGCATTTAACTTCCTGGGAGACGGATTAAGAGATGCACTAGATCCCCGCCTTAGAAAGTAGGTGAAGCAGCAATGAATAATATCTTGGAAGTAAAAGATCTCCATACATCATTTTTTACCCATGTGGGCGAAGTGAAGGCAGTTCGCGGAGTAAGCTTTAATGTAGCTCCCGGCGAGGCCATTGGAATTGTGGGTGAGTCAGGAAGTGGTAAGAGCGTAACTTCTCTTTCCATTATGAACCTGCTGGCTTTCCCGGGGAAAATAGTAAAAGGCAGCATAATTTTTGATGGTCGAGAGCTGGTTAACCTGCCGGAAAAACAAATGCAGCAAATCCGGGGTAATGAGATCAGTATGATCTTTCAGGATCCCATGACTTCATTAAACCCCGTTTACACAATAGGCGATCAAATAATGGAACCGCTGGTCCGCCATAAAAAATTAAGCCGTCATGAAGCAAAAAAGAAAGCCGTGGAACTCTTAAGCATGGTTGGCATCCCCAGCCCTGAGAAGAGGGTGGACCAGTACCCCCACGAGTTTAGCGGGGGAATGAGACAGCGGGCGATGATTGCCATGGCATTAAGCTGCCGTCCCAAACTGCTAATTGCAGATGAGCCAACCACCGCCCTAGATGTTACTATCCAGGCACAAATCCTAGAGCTGATGAAAGATTTAAAAGAACAATTTAAAACAGCAATTATATTAATTACTCACGACTTGGGTGTGGTGGCAGAAGTATGCTCCAGGATAGTAGTTATGTACGGCGGCATAATTGTTGAAGAAGGGGAAACAAGGGACATTTTCTACAATCCCAAGCACCCTTATACCTGGGGGCTTCTAAAATCAATTCCTAATATAGAACCAGGAAGCAGGGAAAGACTGGTTCCTATTGAAGGCCACCCACCTGACCTGTTAAAGCCTCCTGCCGGCTGTCCATTTTGTGCCCGCTGTGACTATGCCATGCAGATTTGTGCTGAGCAGCAGCCTCCATATACCGGGGTGAGCTCCAAGCATAAGGCAGCCTGCTGGCTGCTGCACCCCAATGCTCCCAGGGTAGAAAGGGGGATTTAATGATGACTAATACTGAAGTGCTGCTGCAGCTGAAAAATCTTAAGAAATATTTTGAATTTAATAAAGGGCTATTTGGACAAAATAAAACCGTACTAAAAGCAGTAGACGATGTCAGCCTGGAAATAAAAAAAGGTGAAACTCTTGGACTGGTAGGGGAAAGCGGCTGCGGTAAGTCTACCCTGGGCCGGACAATTATTAAGCTTTATGATGTTACCGGGGGTAAAATTATATATGACGGTGAGGACATCACCGGTCTTAACGATAGAGAAATGCTTCCCTACCGCAAGAAACTGCAGATGATATTCCAGGACCCTTATGCCTCACTGAATTCCCGGATGACTGTTGGTGACATCATTGGAGAGCCTTTAGACATACACGGGATAGCCAGTGGCAGTGAGAGGAAGGAAATAATTCATGATCTTTTAAATAAAGTTGGCCTTACTTCAGAACATGCCAACCGCTACCCACATGAATTCAGTGGGGGGCAGAGGCAGCGAATAGGTATTGCCAGGGCCCTGGCTGTAAAACCTGATTTTATTGTGTGTGACGAACCCATCTCAGCCCTGGACGTATCCATTCAAGCCCAGGTTGTCAACCTGCTGGAAGATCTGCAGGAAGAAATGGGGTTAACTTACCTGTTTATTGCCCATGATTTGTCAATGGTTAGACATATATCCGACCGTGTTGGAGTAATGTACCTGGGCAGACTGGTAGAACTGGCAGCAAGTGATGAACTTTATGATAAACCACTGCATCCTTATACAAAGGCGCTGCTGTCGGCTGTGCCCATTCCCGATCCCAAGTTGGCGGGTCAGAAAAAAAGAATAATTTTAAAAGGTGATGTCCCCAGTCCCATTAATCCTCCCAGCGGCTGCCGTTTTAGAACCAGGTGCCGCTTTGCGGAAGAAATATGCAGAGAAGCAGTGCCGGAATTTAAAGAAGCAGAACCAGGTCGTTTTGCAGCCTGCCACCTGGTGGACAAAATAAATTAATAATTTCTATAAAACACCATAACTAAATTCAGGAAAGAGGGGCAGAGGATGAAGAAAAAAATTGTTGTATTAACAGTGGTGCTGTCACTGCTGGCTGCAGTTATAGCCGGTTGTGGTGGTGGAGCGCAGGAAGAAGGGGCTTTTATTACTCACAATCACGGGGAAGAACCTGAAACCATTGACCCAGCCCTGAATACTACTGTGAATGGCGGAACAATAATCCTGGCTGTCTTTGAAGGTTTGACTAAACTGGATGAAAAAGACAATCCTGTACCTGGGACAGCTGAGAGATGGGAAGTAAGTAAAGACAAAACTAAATATACCTTTTATTTAAGAAAAGATGCCAAGTGGTCTGATGGAAAGCCGGTAACAGCCCACGACTTTGCTTATGCATGGGAAAGGGCCCTCGATCCCAACACAGGTGCAGAATATGCTTACCAGCTGTACTATATAAAAAATGGTAAAGCTTACAACAAGGGAGAAGCTGAAGCAGAAGACCTGGGCATCAAAGTTATTGATGACTATACTTTAGAGGTACAGTTGGAATCACCTACACCCTACTTCTTAAAGCTGGCAGCTTTTCCAACATTAATGCCTGTTAGAAAAGATGTAATTGAAGAACACGGTGACCAGTGGGCCCGCAGCCCAGAAACATATATTGGTAACGGTCCCTTCAAGATGGTGGAGTGGAAGAATAAAGACAGTATGAAGTTTGTTAAGAACGAACATTACTGGAATAAAGATGCCGTTAAAATTGATGGTTTTATTGAAACATTCATTGCTGAATCCAGTACTATGCTTTCTGCTTATGAAGCAGGAGAACTTGATATTATCGACCAGGTTCCTCTAGAGGAAATTGACAGGTTAAAGAAAGAAAAGCCTGATGAGCTTCATATTACACCTCAGCTTGGAACTTACTATTATGCTTTTAATGTTACCAAGGAACCCTTTGATGATGTGCGGGTAAGGAAAGCTTTCATTTATGCCTTGGATAAAGAGGCTATGGTAAACAAGGTAAGAAAATCCGGCATACCTGCCAGTGCTTTTGTTCCTCCTGGAGTACCTGATACCGGGGAGGGAACAGAATTCCGTGAAGTGGGGGGACCCATTTATCCCACTAAGGCTGACCCGGAAAAAGCCAGGCAGCTGCTGGCAGAAGCTGGTTATCCCAATGGCGAAGGATTCCCGGATGTGGTGCTGAAATATAATACCAGTGAGGGACATAAAAAGCTGGCTGAGGCTGCCCTGGAAATGTGGAAGAAAAACCTGGGTATTGACAATATCACTCTAAGGAACGAAGAATGGGCCGTGTTTGTAAATACCCGGCAGAAGGGTGACTTTCAAATTGCCCGCCACGGCTGGCTGGGTGACTATAATGACCCAATGACATTTATTGATCTCTTTACCACCGGCAACGGAAATAATGACACCCAGTGGAGCAGTAAGGAATATGATGCTTTAGTTGATAAGATTAGAAATACTACCAATGAAGAAGAGCGGATGAAACTACTGCACCAAGCAGAAGAGATGTTCCTGGAAGATGCCATTATGATTCCTGTGTTCCATTACACCGAGAATGCTATGATTAAGCCCTATATTAAAAACCTGCATAAATCTCCGTTAGGATTTACATTCTTTGACAAAGCAGAAATTGTAAAATAAAGAAAGTGGTGCTGGTTTTCCAGCACCATTTCTTTATTTGCAATATATGTGCGGCGTGTATTCGGAGTGCAAATACCTTTTTTCACAGCGGGCTTTATGCTGCAGCGATCCCTTTAAAAGTGATAATCACCCCAAAAATTTTACCGAAATGGTATACAATTAGTATAACCAGCTTCTCAATACTATTTACAAAAAATTATAAAAATTTTTAGCCAATTAATGCTAATTTCCTAAACTAGGATGGTGTATGCTATAATAGCCGGGGGAACATATATTCTGCAGGCAGGTGGTGGGCTATGGAGCTGGCAGAAAAACTAAAAATATTATCTGCAGCTGCCAAGTATGATGTATCATGTTCATCCAGCGGCAGCAGGCGGGCTAATGTTCCCGGTGGAGTGGGCAGCGCTGCATACAGCGGAATATGCCACAGCTGGACGGATGATGGCCGCTGCGTTTCCCTGCTTAAAATATTGTTTTCCAACGAATGTTTGTATAACTGTGCTTACTGTGTAAATAGAATAAGCAGTGATACCCCCAGGGCAACTTTTACCCCGGAAGAAGTGGCGGACCTAACCATCAACTTTTACCGCCGGAATTATATAGAGGGGCTGTTTTTAAGTTCAGCAATTTACCGGAATGAAAACTACACCATGGAACTGCTGCTGAAAACGGTAAAAAAACTCAGGCATGAGTACAATTTTAACGGTTATATTCATTTAAAAGCCATACCGGGGGCAGATTTAGCCCTCATTTCTGAAGCGGGAAAATATGCTGACCGGATGAGTGTTAATATAGAACTTCCTTCTGAAGAAGGATTAAAACTTCTGGCTCCCCGGAAAAAAAAAGAAGTGATATTAAAATCCATCGGCAGCTTAACTGAAAACATTAAAAGATACAGGGAAGAACGAAAGGTGTTTAAAAATACACCCACCTTTGTTCCCGCTGGACAGAGCACCCAGCTTATTGTAGGGGCTACACCTGATTCTGACCTCAAAATAATGAGACTTTCAGAAACTCTGTATAAGAGTTTTGATTTAAAAAGAGTTTACTACTCTGCCTATGTACCGGTTTCCAATGACCCTAAGCTTCCCCGCATAAGCAGCCCTCCTTTGGTCAGGGAAAATAGATTGTACCAGGCAGATTGGCTGTTAAGATTTTATGGTTTTTCGGCCGGTGAACTTCTGGACAAACAGCACCCCAACCTTGACCTGGAACTGGATCCCAAGGCCAGTTGGGCCCTTAGAAACCTTCATTTATTTCCGGTGGAAATAAACACCGCTGAATACCGGATGCTTCTGCGGGTTCCTGGCATTGGGGTAACATCTGCCAAGCGGATTGCAGCCGCCCGGAAGGTTGGATCACTTGGTTATGAAGATTTAAAGAAAATTGGTGTGGTGCTGAAAAGGGCCAGGTATTTTATAACCTGCCGGGGAAAATATTTTGGTGATGTAAATATACGGGAAGACTTAATCAAAAATAAACTTGTGGGCAGTTTTCAAAGGAAATCTGATGGTAAACAGCTGACCATGTTTAATGATGTGGTTCCTTATCGCTAAATAACTGTCCATGGCAGGAGATGTATATGCTGTACTACATTTATGACGGCAGTTTTCAAGGACTGCTTACAGCTGTATATGAAGCGTATTACCGCCGGGAAGAGCCATTTGATATTACGCCTGAAAATAACTTTTCCGGCGATCTTTTTGCCCGGCAGGTGCACATAAAAACTGATGGGGACAAGGCAGGTAGGGTATTTAGAGCAGTTAAAGAGAAGATATCACCTAGAGCTATAAAACAGGTTTATTATGTGTTCTTATCTGAAATAATGCAGAGGGAAACATTAATTTACTGTTATTTAAAAAAAGGATTTAAACTGGGGAAAGATGTTGACCTGTACCTGACAGACAAAACAGTGCACGAAATTCAAAAAGTAAGTCAGAAAGTAGGCCGGGAAAAACACCGCATGCTGGGACTAATTCGCTTTCGTAAGCTGGTAGGAGATATATATTATGCCCCAATAGAACCAGATTACAATATTGTTACGCTGGTAGCGCCTCATTTTGCCCGGCGGCTGTCAGACCAGAATTGGGTTATTCATGATACAAGAAGAGGATCGGCAGTTCTTTACAATAAAAAGGAGTGGGTGCTGGCACAGCTTGATCCCGGGCGGGAATTTAGGCTGTCAGAGGAAGAAAAGGATTACCAGCAGATGTGGAGGGGTTATTTCAACAGTGCATCTGTCCCGGGACGCACTAATACCAGGCTGCAGCGTCAATTTATGCCCGTCCGCTACTGGAAGTATCTAATAGAAAAACAGGAGTTGTAAAGCTTAATTAAAAAAGATTATTTTATTAAAGACCTTATATACATCTTTAAGTTATCAACCAGGGAAATCTCTTTTGGACGGGGCAGGGGGTGCCGCTGGCTGTCAAAGCATCAAACTTGTCTGCTATGGCAGTTACCTGGGCGTTCACCTGAAGAACGGACCAGGTTATACCCGTAAGTAGTATGCTGTTTTATGGTTTCAAAATCTCAAGAGAAAAAATACTCATCCTGCTCATGCTTTAATCCTCCCAGGGAGTTATGTTTGTAGAGGGCAGGAAATGCCCTGGATAAACTCCACTTTTTCCAATTCTTCAGGAGTACCAAACATTATGGCAATGTCGCCGGGAAGCATTTTTTCCGTTGCTTTGGGATTAATCAATGTTTGGTTGTCCCTGATAATGGCTATTATATGTATCCCGTATTTCTGCCGGAGATTTAAACTCCGTATTTCCTTGTAGGCCAGTTCACTGTTTTCTTCTATTTTAAGTTCTTCCAGCTTTAAGCTGTACTTGTTTAAAAAGTCCTGGATAAAGTTGCTGGTCACTGGTTTCGATGCCGCCATGGCCAGCTGCATTCCGGCAGTTTGACCCAGTACAGTTACCCAGTCGGCTCCCGCTCTTTTTAATCTTTTAACATTTTCCGGTTTGTCTACCCGGGCTACCACCCGGGTGTTTTTATTTAAATCCTTGGCGGCCATGGTGATTAAAATGTTAGCACCATCATCCGGAAGGGTAGCAATAACTGAAGAGGCGTGTTTAATACCTGCTTTTTCCAGAACATTGTCATCAGTGGCTTCTCCCACCAGGGTGAGAAAACCCTTCTCACGCATAGTCCGACATATATTCTCATTAATATCAATCCCTACACAAGGAATTCCTTCCCTGTACAATCTTTTCATTGCTGCACTTCCTGTTCTTCCGATACCGCAGACAATAACATGATTTTTGAGGCGGGAAATTTTTCTTTCCATAGTTATATCACTCCAGAGTTGAAGTATTTTGCCTTCAACCAGTGTGCTTATAAGCATCGAACTGAAAAAAGATACATAACCAACTCCGGTAACCACCAGCAGGATTACCGTTTTCTGCCCCGGTACGGTCTGGGGGGTGATGTCACCATACCCAACGGTGAATACTGTAATCATGGCCATGTAAAAGGCTTCATACAAAGTAAGATTTTCATACTTGGCTATTAGATAAATGCAGGTGCAGAGTACTGCTGCTTCAGCAATACTTAATAAAAACAGTATTTTGAGACCCGGGTATATATGTATGAGTTTATTGGGCTTTTCCAGATTCTTTTCTGAATTAGCCATTGCTGCAGTTCATCCCTTTGATAACTTTTTGTTTTAAATTCTACCAATCAAAGTCATTTCCTGTCTCCCACTTTCAAATCTTCAATAAACATACTGAAATTTGTTGTATCTGCACATAGATTTTATAATTATAGAATTTTTAAAAATAATCTATGCAGTCAGAAAAAAAAGACTTTAAGCATAGCTGTTGCCTATTTTTAAAATTGAACTTATAATACCGCACATAACAATTACATATCTGCTCACTGGATGATGCTTGCGGGAGAGCGGCCGTCAGGCCCGCCGAAGGGGTTAAAACTCTCAGGTGCTTGTTTTAAGCGGTACCGCAATGCGGACAGGGCTCTGGAGAGACCCTATTTACAGGGCGCCGAAGGGGCAAAACAGCATTAACTGCTGTTAATCTCTCAGGCAAAAGGACAGAGTCTCCCGGGTATAATTTAAGGGCATAGAATAACTGCCTATAGAATTACCAGTGCCCGCATTTCCTCTTCCCCATTTTTCTTCCAGAGCCAATCCTATCCAGGTTTGGCTCTTTTTGTTGTTTAGAGAGCGTAAATACCTTGCGGTTATGAGACCGAAAAAAGGAGATGTTGACAGTTGGATTTGGTAAAAGTTCTTAATGCAGTAGACAGCCTTGTTTGGGGACCACCGCTTTTGTTTTTGCTGGTGGGCACGGGAGTTTATCTTACCATTAAATTAAAACTATTACAGGTACTGCGCCTGCCCATGGCGTTAAAACTTATTTTTACTGCCAAAAGTGACGGTAAGGGTGATGTTAACAGCTTTGCGGCATTATGTACAGCGCTGGCTGCAACAGTGGGAACGGGGAATATTGTAGGTGTGGCCACTGCTATCAAAGCGGGGGGACCGGGAGCACTGTTCTGGATGTGGCTGGCGGCCTTTTTTGGTATGGCCACTAAGTATGCCGAGGCCCTGCTGGCAGTGAAGTACCGTTCCGTGGATGAAAACGGACAGATTTCCGGCGGCCCCATGTATTACATAGAAAACGGTATGGGTAAAAAATTCCGTCCGCTGGCTGTAATGTTTGCAGTGAGTGGGGTGCTGGTTGCCTTCTTTGGTATCGGAACCTTCCCGCAGGTAAATGCCATTGTTTCTTCCGTTGAACTCTCCTTTGGAGTGCCTGTGCCTGTAACAGCGGCAGTTCTTACGCTGCTAGTGGCTATGGTAACTATCGGGGGACTGAAGAGGATAGCCAGCGTGGCTTCTAAGGTGGTACCTTTCATGGCATTATTTTATGTGCTGGTGTGCCTGGGGACATTAATTGTTTTTGCCGATCAGGTGCCCGCAGCAGTTAACTTGGTTCTCCGGAGTGCTTTTAACGGCACTGCTGCAGCAGGGGGCTTCTTGGGAGCCACTGTAACGATGGCCATCCGCAATGGCGTGGCCCGGGGGGTATTCTCCAACGAAGCTGGCCTTGGCAGTGCACCAATTGCGGCAGCAGCGGCCAAGACCAGGTGGCCGGCTAAGCAGGGGTTAATCTCCATGACCGGTACCTTTATTGATACCATTATTATTTGTACCATGACCGGCCTGGCCCTGGTTGTAACGGGAGCCTGGAGCGGTGATACCCAGGGTGCTGCCATGACCCAGGAGGCAATTTCTGCAGCTTTTCCTGCCATTGGTCCCACCATTTTAACCCTTGGGCTGGTGCTGTTTGCCTTTACCACTATCCTGGGCTGGAATTATTACGGGGAGCGCTGCTGTGAGTATTTGTTCGGGGTAAAAAGCATTAAACCTTATCGGTTCATATTTATTGCCCTGGTTGCAGCTGGTGCTTTTCTTAAACTGGAGTTAATCTGGTTAATAGCCGACATAGTAAACGGCATGATGGCCATTCCCAACTTGATAGCGCTATTAGCCCTGTCAGGGGTTGTGGCAGCGGAAACAAACCGCTATTTACAGCACCTGCGGCAGAAAAAAGAGATTGAACGGGGTGCTGGGGCAGGGCAGTTAAGCAGTTAAAACATTCGAGGGCCGGTAATAATCGGTCCTTATTATATATATAAGAAAGCGGCAGCTAAGGTATTTACCGGAGAAAACGATAGCCGGCAAATGCAGGGGCTTGATTTATCAAACTCGTCAGCCTGGGGAAAAGCGCCGGGTATGTTTGAGGAGCGAAGCAACGAGTTTTTTTATCTTTTAATGTATGTTATAATTTCAGTTAGTTAATATGTGAAGGAGGGAATAGACAAATGAGCATACAGCAGTGGCATAATGATACCTTGGGGAAAAAAGTTGTGGAACAGTTAAAGAAAAATGAGTTTGACGCAGTTTATTTTTCTGACCGCGAGGAAGCGGTGAAGCATGTACTGGAATATATATCGCAGGGAAATACAGTGGGTATTGGCGGTTCAATGACCCTGCAGCAATTAAGGATTCCCGAACTGGCCAGGGAAAAGGGAGCAGAGGTGTTGGATCACAACTTGCCTGAATTGTCTGCCGAAGAAAAGATGGAAATAAGGCGCAGGCAGCTGACAAGTGACGTATTTCTAAGCAGCACCAATGCCCTGACATTGGATGGCTGCCTGGTTAATATAGACGGGGTCGGCAACAGGGTGGCTGCTATGACTTTCGGACCCCGGAAAGTGGTGATAGTGGCCGGGGTCAATAAAATATGTAAAGATGTTCATTCCGCCCTGCAGAGGATTCAAATGACTGCCTCACCACAAAATAACAAGAGGCTGAACTTACCCAACCCCTGTGCCGCAGCAGGAGTCTGCAGCGACTGTCGAAGCAAGACCAGGACATGCCGTGCTTACTCTATAATGAAAAGGAAGCCTATGACCACAGATATTACTGTTGTTGTAATTGGTGAAAACCTCGGTTATTAGTAAATATTAAATTAATATAAGCGGTTGCCTAAATGAAGTGACCCCTGTCAAGTAGACAGGAATAAAAAAGCACAGTTAAGCAGCCTGAGTCCTATATTCATAAGGACTCAGGTTGTTCAATTTATTTTGGAGAGAATGTAAAAAGTTTTGTGTAAATGGTAATAATTACAAATAAAGGAGATGAC
>JACDOL010000032.1 GCA_017656165.1 Desulfotomaculum sp. | reverse complement strand
AGGGGCGGGATTTATCGCGCCCTTAAAAAAAAGGGCCCTTGAAGTTTGGACCCCTGCTGTTCTGTCATCCTATTTACCTGTCTTATACCTGACCAGCTCCACCCCTGCTTCTTCAAACATTTTCAGGGATAATTCATCGGGGTAATCCCCTTCAAATACCACTCTTTTTATGCCGGCATTAATCATCATTTTGGCACAGAGAACGCAGGGCTGGGTGGTAGAATAAATGGTGGCTCCCTTAATGGCCACACCGTGCACCGCCGCCTGGATAAGGGCGTTCTGCTCGGCGTGCAGTCCCCGGCACAGCTCATGCCGCTGGCCGGAGGGAACCCCCTGCTTTTCTCTTAAGCAGCCCACTTCCAGGCAGTGCTTCAGGCCGGAAGGGGCCCCGTTGTAACCGCTGGCCAGGATGTGGTTGTCTTTCACCAGGACTGCCCCCACCTGGCGGCGCAGGCACGTAGAACGGGTAGCAACCACCCTGGTAATGTCCATGAAGTACTGGTCCCAGTCAGGCCGCATATTATCTACCTCACAAACCGGGCGCGGTAAGCGGCGCCCCTTCTGCAGTGTTTAAACCAATTAATCTTACTACCACTGGTAAAGAGGGTATTTTTTGCACAGCTCACCGGCCTGCATTTTGGCCTTTTCCACCGCTTCCGGGTCATCTTTCCGGTTGATGGCCTTGTCTATAATATCGGCAATTACTTCCATATCTTCTTCTTTCATACCCCTGCTGGTAACTGCCGGGGTGCCCAGGCGGATGCCGCTGGTAACAAAGGGTTTTTCCGGGTCATAAGGGATGGCGTTTTTGTTCACGGTGACATTTACATTTTCCAGCAGCTTCTCAGCTTCTTTACCGGTTACCCCGTTGGCCCGCAGGTCTACCAGCATCAGGTGGTTGTCCGTACCGCCGGATACAAGGTTAAAGCCGCGATCTTTTAACGCCGCCGCCAGGGCCTTAGCATTGTTTACAATCCGCTGCTGGTACTCTTTAAATTCAGGCTTTAAGGCTTCACCAAAGGCAGCAGCCTTGGCAGCAATAACGTGCATCAGAGGCCCGCCCTGGCTGCCGGGAAATACCGCCTTATCTATCTCTTTGGCATATTTTTCTTTGCACAGGATAGCCCCGCCCCGGGGACCGCGCAGGGTCTTGTGGGTAGTGGTGGTCACCACATCGGCATAGGGAACGGGATTCATGTGCAGGCCGGCGGCACAAAGGCCGGCAATGTGAGCCATATCTACCATCAGGTAGGCACCTGCTTCTTCAGCAATGGCAGCCATCTTCTCAAAATCAATTTCCCTGGGGTAAGCACTGGCCCCGGCCACAATCATTTTGGGACGGTATTTTAAAGCCAGCTCCCGCACCTCATCATAGTTGATGCGGTGGGTCTCTTTGTCCACCCCGTAAGCTACAATGTTAAAATATTTACCGGACACGTTTACCGGGCTGCCGTGGGTGAGGTGGCCGCCGTGAGCCAGGTTCATGCCCAAAATGGTATCGCCGGGTTTTAAAAGTGCCAGGTAGACGGCAAAGTTGGCATTGGCACCGGAATGGGGCTGCACGTTAACATGCTCGGCACCAAAGAGCTCTTTTAAACGCTCCCTGGCCAGTTCCTCGGCAATATCAACAAATTCACAGCCGCCGTAGTAGCGTTTGCCCGGGTACCCCTCGGCGTATTTGTTGGTCAGCACCGAACCCTGGGCCTCCATTACCGCCCGGCTGACGAAGTTTTCGGAGGCAATAAGTTCAATGGTGCTGCGCTGGCGGTCAATTTCTTTTGCTATGGCCCGGTAAAGTTCTGGATCTGTCTCTGCTAAATGCTTCACACTTACCAATGGACTCTTCTCCTCTCTTTAATTTCAAAATTAAAAAATATTAGGGTTCGATAAATCGAACCCCTACGTTCGATGAATACCCTGCCGGGGTATTCATTTGGGTTCATTTAACCCCATAAATACATCCTGCGTAGGGACGTCATTTATCACGCTATAACTGTAGGGGCGCGATTTATCGCGCCCTCTTTTATTTTGTATATTTCTTTTCTATTTCAGCAATTTTTTCCACCCGGCGCTGGTGCCTGCCGCCGGCAAAATCGGTTTCTAAAAAGGTTTTTACCAGTTCCCTAGCAGTTTCACCGGATATTACCCGGGAACCAAAGGCTAGAATGTTGGCATCGTTGTGCTCACGGCACATCCGGGCGGTGTACTTGTCGTGGCAGTTGGCTGCCCTGATGCCCGGCACCTTGTTGGCGGCAATGCTGATACCGATACCGGTCCCGCAGATAATAATTCCCCTGTCTGCACCGCCAAAAGCCACTGCTTCAGCAACTTTTAAAGCTAAATCCGGGTAGTCAACAGATTCTGTGGAATATGTGCCGCAGTCTTCTACTTCTACCCCTTCAAACTCCTTGAGGTAATCGATAACTTCGTTTTTGAGTTCATATCCTGCATGGTCGCAGCCGATAGCCAGCTTCAATTGTGTCACTCCCTATCGTCTGGTGTTGCATAAAATTTATAATCAATTTTCATTCTGCATAAATTATTTTTTTCCTTCATTTTTCAACAATTTATCCAGCGCCTTTTCTATCAGTTTTTCTAATCGGTCAGCACAGCTTTTATAGACTTCCAGGGGCTGTCCTATTGGGTCCGGTATGTCACCGCCCTCCCCGGCATAATCTGCCAGGGTATATGTTTTTTCCCCGGCCTCAGAAGAAATCTGCAGCACCTGCTGTTTATGGGATGAGGTCATGGTTAATATTAAGTCCGCCGATTTAATTAACTCTTCATCCAGCACCGCTGCCCGGTGACTTTTTATATCTATACCTCTTTCTTCCAGGGCCTGCACCGCCTGCTCTGCCGCCGGGCTGCCGGGAAAGGCACAGGTGCCGGCCGATATTACCTCGATATCTTCATTTATTCCTTTTTCAGCCAGCAGCGCTTTGGCCAGGCCCTCGGCCATGCTGCTGCGGCAGGTGTTGCCGGTGCACACAAACAGGATTTTCAATCTGGATCACCCCTCTTCATACAGCTTAAAAGATAAGTTTAATTCCAATCCCAATTAAAATAATTCCGCCCACAATCTGCGCTTTATTGCCAATCCGGCTGCCCACATAATCCCCAAAGGCCAGGCCGGAGTAAGTCATTATTCCTGCCACTGCCCCCATAACGGCGGCAGCCTGGTATAAATTTACCTCCTGGGTCCCCAGGGTGAAACCCACGCTTAAAGCATCCATACTTACACTGCCTGCCAGCACCACCAGTCCCCCGGTTGTGGCCAGCAGGACCCTGCTTTCTTCTTCCGCAGAAAAAGCATTTTTAAGCATCCGGGCCCCCAGGTAAATCAAGAGCAGGGCCCCGGCAATGGCTGCGGCCCGGTCCACGTAAGTGCCTACCAGTTCTCCAATATGGTAACCGATGATGGGCATGATAACGTGGAACAGGGCAATTGTAAAAGTGAGAATTAATATCTGACGCCGGATAACGCCGGACATGCCGATGCCAACACACAGGGACATGGCATCAGTACCCAGCGCCGCTGCCAGCAGCAGTAAGGTTGCTAGACTCATTGTTTACCTCCATCAATTTCTACCCTTTTAGTTTATGTTTATCGTAAAAAAAGTATAAGTTTTAAGGCTCTGTTACTTTAATAACCCTGCCGGCAGCAGCTCTTCTCAACCGGTCCATAACCGCCCGGCCTATGCCGGTTTCGGGCAGTCCTTCAGCTATAATTACGTCCATTCCCAGCGTGTCAAAGCGGCGCAGGGCGGCATAAAGTACTGCGGCGGCACCGGCAGGATTTCTGCGGCTGCCGAAACTCTGCACTTCTGCCCCGGAATATTTACCGGCAGTTTCCCGGCTGGCCAAAACGCCAACCTTTTTCCCTTCAGCCAGGTACATATTAACCAGTTCCCCGGCCTTTTTAACTATATCCTCCGGTTCCCCTTCCAGCAGTATTACCTCCGCCCGGGGTGAATAGTGCTTGTATTTTATCCCCGGTGAACGGGGGGTTATGTCGGGGTTGTGTTTTTCCAGCGCCGGGTCGTAAGATACCGGTCCGATTAACTGCTGCAGCTGCTCTGCCGTTACCCCACCCGGGCGGAGAATTACCGGTTCCCGCCCGCTGATATCCAGTACGGTGGATTCTACTCCAAGGTTGGCCGGCCCGCCGTCCAGCACCCCGTCTATTCTTCCTTCCAGGTCGTCCAGCACGTGCTGGGCAGTGGTGGGACTGGGGCTGCCGGATAAATTGGCACTGGGTGCGGCCACCGGCACCCCGGCAGCCTCTATCAATTCTCTGGCTACCGGGTGATCGGGCATGCGCACTGCCACGGTATCTAAACCGCCGGTGACTTCACCGGGCACATCCCCGGTCTTGGGCAGCACCAGGGTAAGGGGGCCGGGCCAGAATGCCTTTATCAGCTTTAAGGCGGTGTCAGTCACTTCTGCCGCCACCCTCTTAACTTGGCCGGCACCGGCCACATGAACTATTAAAGGGTTATCTGATGGCCTACCTTTGGCTCGAAATATACCTTTTACCGCTTCCCCGTCCAGGGCATTGGCCCCCAGGCCGTATACCGTTTCGGTGGGAAAGGCCACCAGGCCGCCCCGGGAAATAACAGCAGCTGCTTCTTTAATATATTTTTTATCCCTGTCTATATTTGTAATTTTCCAGCAGCGGGTTGGTTTTTTCTGCATATTCTGCCACTCCAATCTATATACGCCAGTAGTATAGCACAAAATAACCTGTCATAAAACCGCAGCGTGCTAAATATGGATAAAGATAGTTATTTACTGTTGGAGGTTGGGTAATGAGTTTTTTAGCCATGCTGGTTTCTGCTTTTGGTATTGGTGCACTTCATGCCCTGGAACCGGGACACGGTAAAAGCATTATGGGGGCATACCTGGTACTTTCCCGGGGACGGGCCGTTCATGCTGTGGTCCTGGGACTGACCTCTGCTGTTACCCATACCGGTGTAATTGTAATGATGTCCCTGGCTGCCCACGGGGTGCTGGGAGCTGCAGCAGGTGCTGGAGGCATGTCTGATAAGACGGTGGAGCTGTGGCTGAAAGTGATATCCGGGATAATTATTACCGCCATCGGCCTGCGCATGGCCCTGCACCGCCGCTCACCTGGATGCAGCTGCGGCAGCATTCACAGCCGCTCCACTGCCAACCGGGACGGCACGGTGGAGTGGCCTACCCTGCTTCTGCTGGGTGTTACCAACGGTTTAATACCCTGCCCCAGTGCACTGGCGGTGCTGTTAATGAGCATCAGCACCGGGGCACTGGCCAGCGGCATGGTGCTGGCAGCAGCTTTTGGGGTAGGCGGTGCAGCGGCACTTATCACTGTAGGTCTTGTACTGCTTAAATTATCCAATGGAGCCGGCAGTATCATAGGAGACCGGAACTGGTCGCTTTTAACCAATATAAGCGGCTTTGTCATTGCCGCCATTGGATTTTTTACCTGTTATGGAGCATTAAAGGCTGTAATTTAGGGGCCCCCTAAAGTTGTGCAGCAACCAGCCGTTCCCTGCCGCCCAGGTCGTGGTAAAGCTCGGCTTCTGACCAGTTATTAAATAATTCCAGGGCCGGTTTTCCCTGGCCCGGCCCAATTTCTATCAGCAGGCTGCCGCCCGGTTTAATGGTTTTTTCAGCCTGCGGCACCAGTTGACGGTAAAAATCCAGGCCGTCCGGCCCCCCGTCCAAGGCTGTAATGGGTTCATTTTTTACTTCCCTGGCCAGCTGTGGAATGTCCCCGCTGGGAACATAAGGCAGGTTAGCGCATATTATATCTGCTTTCAGCCCTGGGTACTGCTCCATTACCGGTTCTAAGAGGTTTCCATGCAGAAACTTAATCCTGTTTTCTACCCCGTGCAGCCGTGCGTTCTGCCGGGCCGCTGCAAGGGCATCTTCAGAAACATCCACCGCCAGCACATGCAGTTCCGGTATAAAGTGGGCCAGGCTTACTGCAATGGCGCCGCTGCCTGTCCCCACATCCACCGCCAGCGGTTCTGCAGCCCCGCTTTTTTTCAGCAGGCTGACAGCTGTTTCCACCAGCAGCTCGGTGTCCGGGCGGGGAATTAAAACTGCGGGGGAAACGGTGAAGTCCAGCCCCATAAATTCCTTGTGCCCCACCAGGTAAGCCACAGGCTGGCCGCAGGCCCTTTTCTCCACCAGTTTTTTGTACCGGTTAAGTTCATTTTCATTAAGCTGGCGGTGGGAATTGGCGTAAAGGCCGGCCCTGCTGCAGCGCAGTACGTGGGCCAGCAGCACCTCGGCGTCAAGGCGGGGAGTTTCGATTTCTTTTTCCTGCAGAAAAGCCCTGGCCGTGGCCAGGGCAGTTTTGATATCCAAGCAGCATGCACTCCCATTTAATCTAATTCTTTTAATTTTTCTGCCTGGTCTGCGGTGGTTAGGGCTTCAATTATTTCATCCAGTTTGCCCTGCAGCACTTCGCCCAGACGGTGAACTGTCAAACCAATTCTGTGGTCGGTGACCCTGTTCTGGGGGAAATTATAGGTGCGGATGCGCTCACTGCGGTCACCGCTTCCCACCATTGATCTGCGGGCCCCGGCAATCTGCTCCTGCTGTTCCCGCTGGGCCTTTTCATACAACCTGGCCCGCAGCACTTTCATGGCTTTATCTTTGTTTTTGTGCTGTGACTTTTCATCCTGGCAGGAAACAACAATACCTGTTGGCAGGTGGGTAATGCGCACCGCCGACTGGGTGGTGTTTACTGACTGCCCGCCGGGACCGCTGGAACAGAACAGGTCAATGCGGAGGTCGTTGGGGTTGATTTCAACTTCCACCTCTTCTGCTTCCGGCATAACCGCCACCGTGGCAGCAGAGGTGTGAATGCGGCCGCCACTTTCAGTGACCGGTACCCTCTGTACTCTGTGCACGCCGCTTTCATACTTTAAGGCACTGTAAGCACCTTTACCCACTACCATAAATACAATTTCTTTAATACCGTCCATGTCGGTATAATGGGTGTTCATGATGTCTATCTTCCATCCCCGCTCTTCGGCAAAGCGGCTGTACATGCGGAACAGGTCAGCAGCAAAAAGCGCCGCCTCTTCACCGCCGGTACCGGCCCTAATTTCCACAATGACGTTTTTCTCATCATTGGGGTCCTTGGGCAGCAGAAGTACTTTCAGCTGCTGTTCCAGTTCTGCCTTTTTTTCTTTTAACTCTTCTTGTTCCATTTCAGCCATTTCCCGGAGTTCCGGGTCCAGGCTTTTATCCTGCAGCATTTGAGTGATGTCTTTCAGTTCCTGAACCACTTTTTTGTATTCCCTGTAGGTAGTTACTATCTCTTCCAGCTCGGAATGGTTTTTGACATACTGCTGCCAGCGGTTGTGGTCAGCAATTATATCCGGGTCTGATATTTTTTTGCTCAGTTCCTCGTACTTTTCTTCAATTTGGTCCAGTTTATCGAACATGATCTTCACCTTCCTCCAAAACGGCCTTTAGGGCTGAAATGGCTACCTCCACCTGGCTGTCATCCGGTTCTCTGGTGGTCAGTTTCTGCAGCCACAAGCCGGGTGCAATGGCTGTTCTGCACAGCCAGTTATGAGTGTACCTGCTGGATAGTTTAAGCAGTTCATAAGATAATCCTGCCACCACAGGCAGCAGCAGTACCCGTGACAGTATCCGCCACAGGATGTCATCATTGTGACCAAGGGCAGCAAACACAAATATGCTGACCACCATTACAATAAGAAGGAAGCTGGTTCCGCACCTGGGATGCAGCGTGGAGTAACGCTGTACAACTTGTGGTTCTAAAGGCTCGCCAGCCTCATATGCGTTTATTACTTTATGTTCCGCCCCGTGGTATTGAAATACCCGCTGTATATCTTTCAGCCGGGATATGGCTGCCACATAGGATAGGAATACACCAATCCTAATTATACCCTCAATAACGTTGTTCCAGAAAGGATTCTGTATCCTGGATGCCGCCCAGTGGGTAAACGCCGTGGGAAGCACCACAAACAAAAGTACAGCCAGGCCCAGGGCTATTAATATGGTAACAGCAATTTCTCTCTTGGTTAATTCCTCTTTTTCATCCACTGCTTGGTTGGCAGAATAGCTTAAGGCTTCCAATCCCAAAATCAGGGATTCAAAAAGAGCCACTACACCGCGGACGCCGGGCCACTTAAGAAAAGAATATTTTTGAACAGCAGAGTTAATTTGGCGCCTGTCAATTACAATTGAATTGTCCGGCCTGCGCACCGCAATTGAACGGGTTTTTGGCCCCCGCATCATTACGCCTTCTATCACTGCCTGGCCGCCGTATTGAAACCCGCCTTTCACCTGTTTAACACTCCTCCAGCTGCAATAAGCTCAAACTAAAGAAATAGCAGAGCACCTGCTCTGCTATCTGCTCATAACTACTACTTCTTGTCAAGGCCGTATTTTTTACGGAATTTTTCTGCACGTCCACGGGTTTCAACCATACGCTGTGCTCCGGTGTAGAAAGGATGGCAGTTGGAGCAAATTTCTACCCGCATTTCTTTCTTGGTTGAACCGGTGGTGAAACTGTTCCCGCATACACAAGTTACTTTTGCATCTTCGTAGTATTTGGGATGGATTTCTTTTTTCACCGTTATCACCTCTTTATATAAAACTTTGCCTTTTATGCACCAGGATATAAACACTAAAACATTGTAACATACTATGAAAATATCTGCAACTGGCATTACCAGGTTTATTTATTTTTTCTCAAATGTCTTTTTTTACTGATACGGCAGGATTCGCTTTTATTTTTTCACTGCCCTGCTGTAATTACCGATTTTTACTGCCGGCAGTTCATCCCGCAAAACCTTAAGGTAGGCCGGAATTCCTAAAAGTTCTTCCCCTTCACCGGTACCGGGCAGGTGCTGCCACAGGTAGTCCGGGTCTATGTTCAAGTTTCTAATTTGTATCATGTTAACCCCTGTTTCCTGAACCAGGCGGACAAGGTTTTCTGCTTCACTTACACGGTCTGTCAGCCCGGGCATGGTCAGCAGGTTAAGAGATACAAAAACCCCGTGTTCCCTGCATATTTTGATGCTTTCTTTAACGTTATCCAAGCTGTAACCGCGGGGCCGGTAGTAGGCATTGTATATTTCCGGGGTGGCGCTGATGATGCTGACCCTGATAGAGTCGAGACCTGCTGCAGCTATTTTTTTTATTCCCCCGGTATAACCGGCATTGGAGTTCATATTGATAGTACCCCTACCGGTATGCTCTCTAATGGTTTTGATTGTCCCGGCAATGGTGTCTGCCGCCAGCGAAGGTTCCCCCTCGCACCCCTGGCCGAAACTGATAATGGCTTCTTCGGCGCGTTCCAAGTGATGAACTCCCACTTCCACCAGTTCCCGCACGGTGGGCCGGAAATCCAGCCTGGACTGGGGAGACGGGCAGCATTCCGCCGGCTGTTTAGATATACACCCCAGGCACCCGGCATTGCAGGTGGGAGATACCGGAAGCCCCCCTTCCCACCGGGTATAAAATATGTTCTGGGCAGTGAAGCACCGGTACCGGAGGGAACAGTGAGACAGGTGCTTCAGTATCCTGTTTTTGGGGTATTTGTTTAGTCTTTTCTCTATAAGTTGGGACAGGTCTGCGGTGTTGTAATAACGCGGTTCCCACTTTTTTAATTCATCGGTCTGCACTGCCGCCACGTACAGCCTGCCGTCCTTTGCCACCACCGCCGCATAACCTAAAAGGGGCAGGGGTTTTTCACTTTCCCTGTGATATGCCGGCAGAAGAGTCCTGGTATAGCCCTGGGGCAGCGTGGCTCCCACGGCGTATGCCGGTCCTGCCTGGTAAGGGTTTGATTTTAAAAGTGTAAACTCTCCATCACCGGTCATTCCCACCGGGAAGCCCCCAGGGATCAGCACCAGGCCGGCACTTTCCGGGAGGGGAGTTAATTCTTCCTCCATTATTTCCACAAAGCGGTTTCCCACCCGTCCCACTGCCTGCAGCGGGTAATCAAAAAATTCACCATCCCGGTTGGCAAATACTAGGTTGTACATTTTTCTCTCCCTGCCGTAAAGTATTCAATCTAGTTAATTATAGCATATGTCGGGGCGCCATTCATCACGCCCGGGGGTTCGATAAATCAAACCCCTACGAGACCGACAATTAATGCCTGCCGTCATGTAGGAGCGTGATTTATCGCGCCCAGCTGTTATGAACGTGCTGCCAGAAACAGCTTTTCAGCATCCAAGCAGAGGGTGGGATCGTAGGGCACGCCTTTATACTGAACCTCCCAGTGCAGGTGAGGCCCGAAAGACCGCCCGGTGTTTCCCACTGCGGCTATGACAGTACCCTGGGGAACCCACTGGCCGCTTTTTACAAACAGCCTGGAACAGTGGGCATACAGGGTGCGTGTTCCGTAACCGTGGTCGATAATTACGGTGCAGCCGTACGTCCCGTAGTAACCGGAATATACCACCGTACCTTCACGGGGTGCTTTAATGGCTGCCCCGTGAGGAGCGGCGATATCTATACCGTGATGGGGCCGACCTTCCTGCCTGATGCCGAAGGGAGATGAAACCCGTCCCTTGACCGGCCATTCCATGGCCAGCACCGGCAGTCTGCCGCCTGCTGTCAGGGCTGAAACCACCCTGCTGTCAGCATCTGATACCGGTATGGCCAGTGTCTGCCCCTCCCGGACAAAATTGGGGTTTTTAATATTGTTAACAGCCAGCAGCTGGCCCATGGTAACCTGGTAGCGGCGGCAGATGTCGTACAGGTTGTCTCCCGGCTTAACGGTATATTTCACCCTGCTGCCGCCGGCCGCTGCAGGCATTTCCAGTACCTGGCCGATGTACAGTACACTGTTCTCAGTTATACCGTTCATGGCTGCCAGCGCCTGGACTGAAATACCGCATTTTTGCGCCAGCTCCCACAGGGTGTCGCCGGCTTTAACCAGGTATGTCCTGGTGCGGCCTGGCTGTTTTACTGACTTTTCCGGTAGAGGCTGGTAATTAACGGTGGTAATCCCGTACGGCTTACCAGTATCAATCATTTCGTCCCACCGGGCCTGGGCCGGCAGAGCCAGCACGGTACCGGCCAGCAGGAGAGCAGCCAGGAGCCCGGCAGTATATTTATATTCTGCTTTCATAATTATCACCTCAAAACGGCAGTACTTTGTTTTAGTATTGCCATTTTGAGGCAGCATTATTCAGGGAAATTTTTATTCTTCTCTGCCGCCGTTGGGCCTACTTATTCTTGTGGGCGGGTAATTGGGAACCACCGACCTGGCTTTTTTGCGTTTCTCCATCATGCTGGCAATCATTTCTTCATTACTTTTGCTGTTTTTCATCCGATCCAGCAGGTTTTCAAGGGCCTCCCAGGGCTGGGCGCTGCTGAAGGCCCTCCGGAATCCCCATACCCATTCCATCTCTTCCCTGGTAAGCAGTGCTTCTTCCCGCCTGGTACCTGATCTGATCACGTCGATGGCAGGGAAAAGCCTGCGTTCTGCCAGCCTGCGGTCTAAAATCAGTTCCATGTTGCCGGTACCTTTAAATTCCTCAAATATTACTTCATCCATCCGGCTGCCGGTTTCAATCAGGGCAGTGGCCAGTATAGTTAGACTTCCCCCTTCTTCCACGTTCCTTGCTGCCCCAAAGAAGCGTTTGGGCCGGTGCAGTGAGGCCGGGTCAACACCGCCGGAAAGAGTCCGGCCGCTGGGCGGTACCACCAGGTTGTGAGCCCTGGCCAGCCTGGTGATGCTGTCCATCAGTATAACCACATCCCGCTTGTGTTCCACCAGCCGCTTAGCCCTTTCCAGCACCATGTCTGCCACTTTAACGTGGTTTTCCGGGGGTTCGTCAAAGGTTGAGCTGACCACCTCTCCTTTAACTGAACGTTCAATGTCGGTAACTTCTTCCGGCCGCTCATCAATCAGCAGCACCATCAGTTCAATCTCGGGATGGTTTTCAGTTATGCTGTTGGCTATTTGTTTTAACAGGTATGTCTTTCCTGCCTTGGGCGGGGCAACAATTAAACCGCGCTGGCCTTTCCCTATGGGGGCTACCAGGTCTATAATGCGGGTGCTGATTTGATCCGGCACTGTTTCTAGGTTAATCCTGTTTTCCGGGTAAAGCGGGGTTAAACCATCGAAGTGCAGCCGTTCCGGGGAGGTTTCAGGGGGTTCTCCGTTAACCTTCTCCACACGAAGCAGGGCAAAATAGCGCTCATTTTCTTTCGGTCTTCGCACCTGGCCTGCTACCCGGTCGCCGGTGCGCAGGTCAAATTTTCTAATCTGGGATGCCGACACATAGATGTCGTCATTGCTGGGATGGTATTTAAAGGGCCTTAAAAAACCGTAACCATCGGGCAGTATTTCCAAGACTCCTTCAGCTGGCATAATTCCTTCTTTTTCAATCTTGGCCTTCTCAATTTCAAATATAAGTTCTTTTTTTCTCAGCTTGTAATAGCCGGGAATTTCTAAACTGCGAGCTATTTTGTACAGTTCGACCATAGTCTTGCTTTCCAGCTCGTTAATATTTACATCCAAGTTAATCCCCCTATCTTTATGAAATTTTTTATTTTCTGCCTAACTAAAAATAATACAGCAGGAGATGGGGTGCTAGGGTAAGGATGCGGCGCAGTATGCGGGTACTGCGCCGCAGGAGAAGCGGTATTAAAAAAGAGTATACTTACCTGTCCTTCTTTGTCAAGTATTTCTACTTCCGGCCGGGAACTTTTTCCCAGTCGGCCAGGAACTTTTCAATACCAATGTCGGTGAGAGGGTGTTTAATCATCTGCTTAAGCACTTTAGGCGGGACAGTGGCTATGTCAGCACCGGCCTTGGCCGAATCCAATACATGCAGGGGATGGCGGATGCTGGCAGCTATAATTTGTGTATCCAGCCCGTAGTTTTCAAATACCTGTACGATATCATAAATTAGTTGTATACCGTCGTGGCCGGTATCGTCTATACGTCCCACAAAGGGACTGACATAGGCTGCCCCGGCCAGTGCGGCAAGAAGGGCCTGGTTGGCAGAGAAAACCAGGGTTACATTGGTCTTAATACCTTCTTCGGCACACGCTTTCACCACTTTTAACCCATTGGCAGTCATGGGTATCTTTACTACTATATTGGGGTGAATTTTAGCCAGTTCCCTGGCTTCTTCCAGCATTTTTTCCGCTTCCAGGCTGACAGCTTCGGCACTGATAGGGCCGTCCACTATGGCTGTTATTTCTTTAACAACCTGGGTAAAGTCCCTTCCTTCTTTGGCTATCAATGAGGGGTTTGTGGTTACCCCTGATATAACCCCCAATTCATAAGCTTCCCTGATTTCATTAATGTTCGCTGTATCCAAAAAAAGCTGCACTTATTGATGCCTCCTTTTATTTCTTGTCTGCAGCTGCAGCACTGTTGGAGTTATAACTAAGCTTTACCGCTGGAACCAAAAACTCTAATTTTCTCCCGGATAATTTCCACTGCCGCTTCCCGGGCAGGCCCCAGTACTTTCCTGGGGTCAATCTCATTTGGCTTTTCATCCAGTATCTTACGCATTGTATTGGTAAATGCCTCTCTAATGTTGGTATCTATGTTTACTTTTCTCACTCCCAGGGATATGGCTTTTTTAATGGCTTCATCCGGTACCCCTGAGGAACCGTGCAGGACAATGGGAATTTTAACCAGGGACTTGATTTTTTCCAGCCGTTCAAAATCCAGCTTAGGCTCACCCTTGTACTGTCCGTGAGCAGTTCCAATGGCCACTGCCAGGGCGTCCACGTTTGTACGCTCTACAAATTCTTTTGCTTCCTGGGGGTCTGTCATCATTGCTTCCCGCTCGTCAACTGTAATATCATCCTCAGTTCCGCCAATTTTACCCAGCTCAGCTTCCACCGACACTCCCACTGCCCTGGCCACCGCCAGGACCCGGTTAGTTTCAGCAATGTTTTCATCCAGCGGCAGCTTTGATCCGTCAAACATCACGGAAGTAAAACCGGCCCTGACGCATTTAATGCACTGTTCAAAGCTGGTGCCGTGATCAAGGTGCAGGGCCACCGGCACGCTGGCCTGCTCAGCAGCCAATTTAGCCATTCCGGTAATCCATTCCAGGCCGGCATATTTAATTGCTCCCTGGCTGGCCTGAATAATTACCGGGGCGTTTTCTGCTTCAGCCGCAGCGATAATGGCCTGTACAATCTCCATGTTATTGCAGTTAAATGCCCCCACCGCGTAATTGCCTTCTTCTGCTTTCTGCAGCAGCTCGCTAACCGTTACCAGTGCCATATTAATTATTTCCCCCTCTTCTTTTAATAATTTAAAAATTAACCGGGTTTGATAAATCAAACCCCTACTTTTTTAAACCAAAAAACCCGGACCGCCTGAGGCCGGGCTTTTCAAAACTGCGGTCAACTTAATTATGACCAAACCAAAAGCTGTTTATGTGGAGTTTAATTTTTATTGCGCCTGCGTTTATTCTTTTTGCTTTTTGAACCGCCGCCTGTATTGGATAAGCTGTCCAGGAATTCAAAACCGTGCCTGGTCAGCTCAATATATTCTATTTCTTCCAGCACTTTTAAGTCTTCTTCTGTTTCAGCATAAATTATACTTACACTATCGCATTCTTTACAGTGAAGTTCCAGGCGGTCGGGGAAAATATCTACTTCTATATTATCATTACCGCATTGACAATACAGGGACTTCTGCTCTGCTATGTCGTTTAAGTAATTAATTGCCTTATACATAACATCACAGTTAATAAAGTAATCATCAGTATCAAACTGCTCTACCAGTGCCTTAATGTCATAGTCACAGCTGTGAGCTGCTTCCCGTACTTTTTTCTCCGGTCCAAGGTGCCCAAGTTCAATGCCGGTTTCCTGGCAGTACAAATTGATTAATTCATCGGACCACATTTTTTTACCTGATACCTGGCGCTGATGTTTTGTTTCACAGATAACACAGGGCAGCTGGATCCAATAGTCATTTTTCTTTTTACGGGCCAGCAGCAGCAGTGCTCCACAAGAACAATATATCTCCAGCACCCGTTGGCCGGAAAAAGAAAAAAGCGACAGTTTATGAAATTCTAGTTTTCCACATTCCGGACACCGCATGGCCAAAACGGTGCTGGTGCTGATCAGCATGAAAATTACCTCCTGTAACAGAACATTTCTAAATGCATAGTTCGCCGCTTAAAGCCAAAATCCTTTTTAAATGTTCGTTATAACTTTAAATACTCAAGAATTTTTTGCTTCCCCCAGCATTTCATTTACCATTTTTTCTAAGTCTTCCAAATCAAAGGGCTTACATATACATTGAACATTTCCCATCCCCCTGATCCGGCTGTAAACATCCTGTTCTTCCAGGCCGCTCATCATTATTACCGGCACCTGTGCGTATATTTTTCTAATTTTTTTCAGGGTCTCTGTACCATTTAAATCCGGCATTTTCATATCTAAAATAATGAGAGAAAAGCTGGTTTTCTTGACATATTCCAGGGCTTCAAACCCGCTGGCGGCCATTTCAACCTGGTATTTACCTGCAAAAAACTCCTTTAACAGCATTCTAATCCCAAGTTGGTCGTCTACCACCAATATTTTTGCAGCCAAGAAACTGCACCTCCGAAAATTTATGGAGTCGCCTATGGCGGGAACAAAACACGCCGGCACATACACTTGAAATAACTCCGGTAAATACTTTATTTAAATGCGTCCTGATACAGCTAATAAAACTGCTGCAAACCTTACAAGTATCTCAAGTGCTCTAAATGCGGAATTAAAGACGATAAAAATCCCACAAACATTATAACGGCCAGCAGTACCAGCAGAAGTCCCACTGCCAAGGGAGTAATAACCACTGCCAGCGCCCTGCCGGTACTGAACCGGTGGGCCTCTCTAAGTCCAATGGTTAAGAGCACCACACCCCAGATAAATACTGCAATGGCCCCTATGTAATACAAGCCTGTAAATACTCCACTGCCCGATATTATTCTCAGCCCCTGCAGAGGCACAAGAAATACCGCCGGCAGGCCGGCCAAGCCGTAAACAGTAAAGGTGGTAACGGCTCTACCTTTTCCGCCAAAAAACTCAGCTACCAGGTGTAAAAGGGCACTGTAGAAAAACCATTTTATAGTGTTTAAAATAAATCCCGTCATAACAACAGCCGGTGCTGCCGCCTGTGCAGCATGAATCATAACCGCGTTCATCATTCCGTGGTTGAAGTTATAAACCAGCTCAGCATCGGCAGAAAACATGCCCATCACTGCCAGCACCAGGTTCAAACCGAGAATAATAAGAAGGGTTGAGCCAACCGGGGGAATTTCGACTGCTTTACGATATGTTTTCACAGGCGAAAATAGCATCCCGTAAATTAAGTCAGCAGCCGACAGCTTTACTTTTGTCTTTTCCGGTTTTAACTCTACTTCCTCCTGCTCTGGAAGTGGATCAATCCACCGGGTGTCAGTGGATATTTTCTCGTTTACATCGTGCTCCGGCAGCTTATTAAAGTTAATTTCTGTTTTGCCCGGGGCATCTCCTTCTATCCACTGCTTATCAGTCAAAATTAATCACCAGCCTTGGAAATATTACCTATTGCAGCATAACCCTCGGGTAAGAGCATGGGACCAAAATACGGGCTGTAGAAATTTTGCAAAACCGGCGGACCATTCACTGCCGACAGCTGGCCGAAAAGCTCATCCCAGAATGTCCTGGGGCTTAAATTCACCACTGAGGGCCTACCTTTTATATCGGCCAGTTCGGCTGCAGCTTGAACGGCTCTGTGCAGGTCTCCCACTTCATCTACAAGCCCCAGTTTCAGAGCCTGCCGCCCGGTGTACACCCTGCCGTCTGCCAGTTCTTTAACTTTATTGATATCCATATTCCTTCCCTCTGCAACCACCGTCAGGAACTGCTGGTAGATATCATCAATTATGCTTTGGAAAATTTTTCTTTCCTCTTCCGTTACATCGCGATTTTGGGAACCCATGTCCTTGTGTGGGCCGCTTTTAAACACATTGGTATCTATGCCCAGTTTATCGTAAAGTCCCTGCAGGTCCAGGGTCTCCATAATTACACCGATACTGCCGGTCATGGTGGAGGGATTGGCAACAATGGTATCTGTTTCACATGAAATCCAGTAAGCACCTGAAGCCGCCATATCTGCCATGTAAGCTACAACCGGCTTGCCTGACCTGCGCAGCCTTTTTATCTCGCTGCCTATTTCCAGTGAACCGGCAGCACTGCCGCCGGGGCTGTTTATATACAGCACCACTGCTTTAATTGATGGATTTTCCCCGGCTTCTCTTAACTGGGAAATTACCGTCTGGGACCCGGTATTAGCACTTCCGGCAAAACCTGCTGCGCTGCTGCCGGTGGTAATAACCCCGCTGATGCTGATAAGCCCAATATCATCTCCTGTTCCCCTGCCGACAGCCGGAGCATTAAAGTTGGGCCTGTTTTTAAAGACCACCGCTCCTAAAATAGACAGCAGAACTACAGCCAATATGACACCGGTTACTATCCTGCGCTTCAAAATTACACCCCCGAGAGATATAATAAAATCTTATGACAAATTATGGATATTAATTAATTAAAAAGAAGAGCTTTGGTATATCTATACCAAAGCCTTTTCCAATATTAAAAAATTTATTTATTATTTTCTTTTTCTTTTTGGTATCGTACAGCCGCCCCTATAAAATCACGGAACAGCGGGTGCGGGCGATAGGGCCTGGACTTAAATTCCGGGTGAAACTGGGTGGCCACAAACCACGGGTGATCGGGAATCTCAATGATTTCCACCAGTTCCCGTTCCGGCAGGGTTCCGGAAAATACCATGCCGTTTTCATGCATTATTTGGCGGTATTTATTATTAAATTCATAACGGTGACGGTGCCGCTCAGCAATCATATCTTTCCCATAGGCCCGGTGAGCAAGGGTTCCGGGCTTTACTGCACAGTCATACGCACCCAGGCGCATGGTTCCGCCCATATCTTCAATTTCTTTTTGTTCGGGCAGCAGGTCAATTACCGGGTATGGGGTACCAGGATCAAACTCAGAGCTGTTGGCTTCCTTCCATCCCAGAATATTGCGGGCAAATTCTATAACAGCCAGCTGCATACCTAAGCAGATGCCGAGCAGGGGAATGCGGTTTTCCCGGGCATACTGGATGGCGTTTATTTTTCCTTCAACACCCCGGTCACCAAATCCACCGGGTATCAAAATTCCGTCCACATCATGCAGGTAATCTGCAGCAGGTACACGCTCCAGGTCCTCACTATTAATCCACCGGATATTAATATTATAACCGTGATGCAGGCCTGCATGGCGCAGTGCTTCGGCCACACTGATATAGGCATCTGGTAAAGACACATATTTGCCGACCAGAGCAATGGTAACTGTCCAGCGTAGGTTTTTCATGCGTTCTACCATATCCCGCCAATCAGCAAGATCCGGCTTGGAACAGTTGAGCTTAAGTCTCTTAATTACATAATCATCAAAGCCCTCTTTTTCCAGCAGCAGCGGTACTTCATAAATGGAGTGGGCATCAACAGCCTGCACAACCGCTTCTTTTTCAATGTCGCAGAACAGGGCAAGCTTTTCTTTAATTTCTTTGGAAAGCGGTCTTTCACTGCGGCAGACAATGACATCAGGCTGAATACCAATACCCCGGAGTTCTTTAACACTGTGCTGGGTGGGCTTTGTTTTCAGCTCGTTGGCAGCACTAATATAGGGTACAAGGGTAACATGTATATACATAACATTGTCCCGGCCCAGGTCGCTTTTCAGCTGCCTGATAGCTTCTAAGAAAGGCTGGGACTCTATGTCACCAACCGTGCCGCCAATCTCTGCTATAACCACATCGGGATTTGATTCTTCTGCCAAGCGCAGTACCTGTTCTTTAATTTCATTGGTAACGTGCGGAATTACTTGAACAGTGGCGCCAAGGTAGTCACCCCGGCGTTCCTTATTTAATACTGACCAGTAAATCTTACCGGTAGTAACGTTGCAGCTGCTGCTCAGGTTTTCGTCGATAAAACGCTCGTAATGCCCTAAATCCAGGTCTGTTTCTGCACCGTCCTCTGTTACAAACACTTCCCCATGCTGGTAAGGACTCATAGTACCCGGGTCTATGTTAATGTATGGGTCCAGTTTTTGTATGGCCACCTTAAGGCCCCTGTTTTTTAACAACCGGCCCAACGATGCTGCAGTTATACCTTTACCCAGGGAGGACACAACACCCCCGGTAACAAAGATATACTTGGTCATAATTTCCTCCTAATTATTATTTAAAAATTATGTTGAAAATCTATGAAAAACTACCTGTTACATTCTATATCTTTACTAATAGGGTGTCAATATATTAACGCAGCCAACCCATTCGAACTGCCAAAACATAGCCCAGGAAAATTCCGACAATGCCCATAACGCCTGCCAGTGTAGGCGGGGCAGGAACCGGCAGCTTAAGGCGGGCAAAAATTAATCCTAGAATTAACCCCACAACCAGGGCCAGGACTGCTTCTTTAAGCTGGTGCATTGCAAACCCTCCCGTCCTTACATGCGTTCTGGTGCCGATACACCAAGCAGTCTTAAGGCATTGCGGATTACTATGCCGGTAGCATTGGCCAGCACCAGCCTGGCTTGAGACAGCTTTTCGTCATCAACAATTACCCTGTGGCTGTTATAAAAACTGTGGAACAGTCCTGCCAGTTCATGCACATACTTGGCAATGCGGTGCGGTGCCCTGGTATTGGCAGCAGTTTCAATCTCTACCGGGAAGTCTGCCAGTTTTCTAATTAAGTCCAGCTCCTGCTCATCCTGCAGTACAGTCAGGTCTGCATCACCGGCCGGGAGTTTTTGCCCTCCCTTTTCCTCCAACTGGCGGAAGATGCTGCATATACGGGCATGAGCATACTGGATATAAAAGACCGGGTTTTCATTGGTCTGGGATTTAGCTAAATCCAGGTCAAATTCCAGGTGGCTGTCCGGGCTGCGCATGACAAAAAAGTAGCGGGCAGCGTCCTTACCTACCTCTTCTACCAATTCAGATAAGGTTACAAACCGGCCGGTACGCTTGGACATGCGGACTACCTCCCCGTCCCGGAGCAGGCGCACCAGCTGCATTAAAATAATTTCCAGGCGGCTGCTGTCATAACCCAGGGCTTCCATAGAACCTTTCATGCGGTTGACATGCCCGTGATGGTCTGCACCCCAGATGTTAATTACGTGATCAAAGCCGCGCTCAAATTTATTTTTATGATAAGCAATATCTGCAGCAAAATATGTAGGAATACCGTTGGAACGAACTACCACTTCATCTTTTTCGTCACCGAACTCAGCGGCCTTAAACCACAGGGCATCTTCATTTTCATAAATATAACCTTTCTTTTTCAGCTCTTCTATGGTATCTTGTACAGCACCGGATTCATGCAGGGAACGCTCAGAAAACCATTCATCATAAACGACACCAAAATCTAAAAGATCGTTTTTAATGCTGGTAATCTTTTCATCCAGCGCGAATTCAACCAGCTTTTCCCGCCTGGTTTCGGCATCGACTGTAAGATACTTGTCCCCGTATTTATTAATGAAATTTTTTACAGTTTCTATCAAATCTTCCCCGTGGTAGCCTTCTTCCGGTACCGGAACGTCCTGCCCCAGCTGCTGAAGGTAGCGGGCCTCCAGTGATTTGCCAAAATTTACAATCTGGTTGCCGGCGTCATTTATGTAATACTCCCGCTGAACTTCATAACCGGCAAATTCCAAAATGGATGCCAGGCTGTCTCCCAGCGCTGCTCCCCTGGCATTACCCATGTGCAAAAGCCCGGTGGGGTTGGCACTGACAAATTCTACCTGAATTTTTTTGCCTTTACCCAGGTCCACCCGGCCGTAGTGGTCACCCTGTTCTTCTATTTCCACCAGGGCCCGGTACACCCAGCCGGGCTGAAGATAGAAATTAATAAAGCCGGGACCAGCTATTTCTACCTTCTGCACCGGAGTCCCAGCCGTATCAAGGTTGTTGACAATTATTTCTGCCAGCTTCCGCGGTGCGTTTCTGGCCGGTTTGGCCAGCATCATGGCCAAATTGGTGGCGAAGTCCCCGTGTTCCTTTTCCCGTGGAACTTCTATGGCAAATTCCGGTATAGTCAGCCCGGGTAATTCACCGCTGGCAACGGCTTTTTCTACAGCCTGCTGCAGTTTATTTTTCAACTGCCACTGTATTTTATGCACAATACCGCTCATAAATATTAGTTAGACCTCCTTAACGGTAATTATCAGCTCATTATGGCTGATTTTGTCATTATCCAGTAATAATTCATACTTTAGATTAATACTTCCACCAACCTCTGTCAAGTCTACGCTGACTTCCCTGGATTTAACCCTGGTTTGAAAGCTGCAATCTTACCAAATTATATCACATACTGAAGTAAATATTTACACAGAAAAAAATGGGCGTGATAAATCACGCCCCT
>JACDOL010000031.1 GCA_017656165.1 Desulfotomaculum sp. | reverse complement strand
CTTAAATAGAAAAATAGCCTGCTTGGAGACTATTTCCACATAAAATTTCTAAATCCTTTGTCAAAAATTTCACCTAATTATCCCCCCGATGATATTTTCCCAATTTGTCTAACAGCTTTTCTAAAAAACTATTTTCTTGATGCTGGTGGGCAGTGACACCCTGCTCTACTTTTACCGGTTCCCCACCTGGGAAATGTTCTTCTTCTATTTGAATTGATTTGATAGTATTTACCAGCTGCATAACAAGGATAATAAGTATTGCCAGGGCAAACATCAGGCGCAGCATTTGTAAGAGCCTGTATTTTAATTTTTTAACCACCAGTATAATCATAAAGATCCCCCCGAAAATATAAAATATCCGGAAACTTTTTTATATTTTAATTGGCTGTCACAGCATAATAATTTTTAATAAGCCACGGAGTTAGATAGGCTTCCACAATCCCCGCCCCTACCACCGCTGCCATTACCACCATCATCAGTAAACTGTAGCCCAAAAATCCGGGCCAAACAGCTAGTTTGTTATTAAAAAATCTCTTCACCAGGAGAACTGAAAATGACAGGGATGCCATGGCTCCTATAAGCAGGGCAGGAATATAAAAAATGTTCTGCGGCAGAACAGATAGCACAGCAAAAATTACACCCTGCCAAGCTTTTTGTTTAGTTAGAAATCCAATTGTAAAACCCAGGGTAAAACCTTTGAAAAAAAGTAAGGCCAATACCATGGGTATACCAAATATAGTTAAACCCATCAGGTAAATGGCCGCTGCAATAAAAATATTGTTCACTGCACTGTTTTTCACAGCCTGGTGGTGGTTAATATTTAACTGATCTGCCTTTTCTATAAAACTGTCTAAATATACAACCAGTTTATCAGCCTGGTCTTTATCCAGGTAATCCACGGCCATAACACCAAAACAGCACCCAAATCCAAAAAAAATTAATACTATCGCCAGGTACAGCCAATTGGCACGCAGTGAGGCGGAAAAAATTTTTCCAATGTTTAACATAAAAAACGCCCCCTGTACATAAACCTGTCCATAAATGTTATGCACAAGGGACGCTGCTGTAGAACTATAATTTAATTCTTCTAATGTTATTATCCTCATTTCACTACCCATTGTTCATCAATATAAGTTTTACCAGGTATTCCGCTGCCAGTATATCTTCCATGGAATTGGCTGTGGCAGCCACCACTGTTATGCCAGTATTCAGCCGCTTAGCCTCCTCCAGTGCTCTTTTTACACCTGCCTCAGCTGGCGCTGTCCCTTTTTTTCGCAGTGTTCTAGCTACTGTGGCCGTGAGAACAGCTGGGGCCCCAGCTGTAACAGCAGCATCAAACGCTACACCCCCGGTACCGGTGGCAGCTATTACAACGCGGTCTTTGAAATCTACCAATTTTGCAGTTTCTGCACCAATGTTTGGCAGAACAGCTCCTATCTTAGCTCCAACCTTTTGAACGCCTTCAAGAACCTTCGATATGTTGTTCATTCTCTCATCATCTGTTCCTACCCTGGGCTCAGCAATTAGAATTACATCTGTTCCGGTTTTAACTGCATGGGTACCAGCAGTTACACCAATTTCTTTAGGATTTACATTTACCGGACAGCGGGCATTATCCGGTGCAGCACCATATACTGCATATGCCCCGGCATCCAGTGCTGCTTCACAAGTGGTAGACATATCAATAACATCTACAATAACCACTACCTGGTGGGCTCTGGCAGCTGCAGCTGCCCCACTGGCATTAACTGTCATGCTTACTGTCGGCATCATATTGCAACAACCTTTCTTAACAAACAATGTCATAACCCTTATTTATTTTTCATATACTGGAACATATTATTATGAAAGGAGACAGGCTGATGAGCCTCACTGAAATTTACGTATATAAAAACAGTATATATATTATTGGAAAGGTTAAAAATGTCCGCAAAATATTGGCCCAGTACGCCTTAGACTATGGCACCGTTAAAGAGTTAATTGGGACTAAGCTGAACTAATATTATTTTTTTCTAATATCCGGGCTGCCACTACGCCGGCTGCCCCTGCAGTTAAAAAGAACTCTCGATCCTGTTCTACAGTACGCCCCATAGTGGTTACCTTAATTCCGGCTTCTTGGAGTGCTTCCAGGGCAGGTAGGGCATCAACTTCTACTATATCATGTTTTTTATTAATTAAACTTTCCTTAAGCTGTCTATGCACTAGGATCTTTTGTTCTCCTGTTAAAAGGGGAAGTGCCACTGTACATTTGGCCAGGGCCACATCCCCTAAGGCAGTGCGGGTATGATGACTTAATCCCCTGTGGCGTTCCCTTTGATCTGCAAAACTGATTCGCGGGACAGCCACAGCATGTCCCTTTAGGGTGTACACTGCGTTAATTACTTGTCCCTGCTCTAAGCCGGTATACCCGTACTTTGATCCAGTCCCTACAATACCTGGGCCCATGGCCACAACTGCCACATCTGCGCCAGCCGCTGCCTTTGCTGCCAGTAGTGCACTGTAGATATTTACTGCTTCAAAATCGCCACCAAAGGCATGGCCGCAGGTTATAGTACTGTGAATCATATTCTTTTCTTTTAAAACTTTAACCAGCTTGCTTAAAGAAATCGGCAGTGCTGCCCCATCCGTCATAATATATGCTACTCTCCATTTTCCATTACCTAACTTGTGCAGGGCAGCAGCAATGGGCGGGAGCATGCTGTGCAGTGTGGCTGCTACCACCGGCATGCCCTCCAGCGAAGTAACTTGTTTCATTATTTGAGAATAAGGACTTTCATCCTCTTCCACTGACAGAACTTTAACCTGGCAGGGAGTGTATCTTAATTTCATTATATGCCCAGCATTTAGACTCTCTACAGCTTCATTATTTAAGTTGGCCATTACAAAATGATAACCGCCGGTACCAAGCTTCTTATGCACAGCTGTTGTATTAAGAACTACTCTATCTCCAATTTTAACCGGTCCGGTAAGATTATTATAATTCACTGCCTTTTCTTTTTTTTCATCTACTTTAACCAGCAGTTCTGCTGTTTCACTTTCTTCGGACAATATATCTACTACTACACCCTGCCTCACTCTTATCAATATTTATCACTCCAGAGATTTTATTTATTTGCAGTTTTTATTATTTCTGCAACATAGAGGGCCATTTTACACAAATCATCAATCTTAATAAACTCTTCTGTAGTGTGAACCTTATTCATGGCTATACCTAAGTTAGCACATGCGATCCCTTTACCGTTGAATATATTTGCATCACTACCACCACCAGTACTGGTTAAAACAGGATTAAGCCCCAATGAACGGGCAGCCTCCACTGCAATTTTCACAACCCGGTCATCTTCTTTTAAATTGATGGTGTGATATTCCTTTTGAACATTGATCTCAATTTCTGCCCCTGCTGCATCTGCCTCCTGCTGGAGAATCTGGCACATGTGATTTGTCTGGGCTTCCAGTTTTTCTAAGCTGAGACTCCTAGCTTCCCCTTCCAAATAAGTGTTGTCAGGTACAATATTAGTAGCTTTTCCTCCCCTGATGATACCGATATTAGCAGTTGTCTCTTCATCTATCCTTCCCAGTTTCATTTTACTAATCGCCCGGGAGGCCACCTGGATAGCGTTAATTCCGTTTTCAGGACACTGGCCGGCATGAGCCGCCTTTCCCTTGATAGCTGCCACTATTGAATTTTGAGCCGGAGCAGTGGTAATTATCGTCCCCGGTGCACCGTCACTGTCCAGTACATAACCCATTTTAGATTTAATCCTGCTGTAATCAAGTGCCTTAGAACCTTTTAACCCGCCTTCTTCCCAAATGGTAAATACTACTTCTAGGCCGCCATGTTTAATATCATTCTCTTTAACAATACGCACCGCTTCCAGTATTGCTGCAATACCTGCCTTATCGTCAGCTCCCAGTACAGTTTCGCCTTCTGAATATATAATTCCATCTTTAGTAACCGGGTTTATGTTCCTTCCCGGTTCTACTGTATCCATGTGAGCACTAAAGAGAAGCATAGGACCATTACTGTTACCCGGCAGTGTAGCTATTATATTTCCTGCAGATGCTCCAACCTTCCCTCCTGCATCATCTTCATACACTTGAAGTCCCAGGCTGGTTAATTTATCTTTTAAATACTGTGCTATTTCTTTTTCATGTCCGGACGGACTGTCAATCTTTACTAGATTCACAAATTCTTCTACCAATCTCTCTTGATTAATCATTGTCACCACTCCTATTTAAAACTTTTTATAAACATTCTTAACAAAGGTTCAGGAAAATACTAACACTTATTCTTATTTAATTCAATTCTTTTTACAGCTATGGTATCTATTATATGTAAACCCAAATAAATAGTAATATATTATTCCCCCATTATGGAACAATATTAATACCTTTGAATTTGCCGGCTATCGTTTTCTCCGATAAATAGCTTGGCTGCATCAAAAATAGTACTTTATGATGTATAAAAAGGGAGGGAATTAATTATGGCCAGGGGAAAAATTATGTCTGATGATACCAAGCACATGCTGGCCAGGGAAATGGGCTTGGAACACAAAATAATAGGATCTAATTCAGATTACGGCAATTTAACTTCCAGGGAATGCGGTTTTTTGGTAAAATTAGCTATAAAAAAGGCAGAAGAAAACATGATATAAAAACCTTTTTATATTTGCCAAAAATATTTTTCTGCAGTAAATACTGCTATATAGCAAAAAGGAGCGCATGAATACGCTCCTTTTTGCTTAAGAAAGTTTTTCAGCCAACTGGGCGCCGCGTTCCAGTGCTTCCTGGTTGGCAGGAATCATATTATGCCTTCTTGGAGGCAGCACTTTCTTCAGTGATTCTACCACAGACTCAATGGTTACAATACCTGTCAGTTTAATCAGCGCTCCCAGTATAACGTTGTTAGCAACCTTAGGGTTTCCTATTTCTTCAGCTATTTTGTTAGCTGGTATTTTCAGTGCTAACACATCATCCCGCTTCACATCCTGTTCAACCAGGGATGAGTTAATAAGAATTCTCCCGCCAGGAACAACTGCTTTTTCAAATTTTTCTAAAGCTGGACGGGTCATTACTATTAACGTAGTCGGTTCAGTAACCATGGGGGAACTGATGGGATGGTCTGAAATAGTTACACCGCAGTTAGCTGTCCCACCGCGCATTTCTGGTCCATATGATGGAATCCATGCCACATGCTTATTTTCAATCATCCCGGCGTGGGCCAGCAGCTGACCTGTGGAAAGCACCCCCTGGCCACCAAAACCAGCTATTAAAACTTGTTCCAGCACATCACTTCACCTCCGCCGGCTCTTTATATACTCCAAGTGGGTAAAAAGGTATCATGTTGTCTTCCAGCCATTTTAATGCTTCATTTGGTGCCATTCCCCAGTTAGTGGGACAGCTTGAAAGAACTTCCACAAGTGCAAAGCCTAATCCTTTTATCTGAACTTCAAAAGCTTTTTTAATTACTTTTTTAGCTTTATTGACATGGGTTGGGTTGTGTACCGATACCCTGGCCACGTAAGCTGCACCATCCAATGTGCTAAGCATTTCTGCTACTTTAACAGGATATCCGTTATTATCTTTATCCCTACCCTTAGGAGTAGTAGTTGTTTTTTGCCCCAGGAGGGTAGTAGGAGCCATTTGGCCTCCAGTCATACCATAAACGGCATTATTAACAAAAATAGTAGTAAATTTTTCACCCCTGGCAGCAGCATGAACTATTTCAGCCGTACCAATAGAAGCCAGATCCCCATCACCTTGGTAGGTAAATACTAACCGGTCGGGCAGAGCTCGTTTAATACCTGTGGCTACAGCAGGGGCACGCCCATGGGAAGCCTGAAACATATCTACATTAAAATAATTATAAGCAAATACTGCGCAGCCAACGGGACATACCCCCACAGTATTGTCAGCTGCACCCAATTCATCTATCACTTCTGCTACCAGGCGATGAATGATGCCGTGGGTGCAACCGGGACAATAGTGGAAAGCCGCATCCGTCAAAGCTTTAGGCCTGGTAAAAATTTTTTTCATCATTACTCCCGGTCACCTCCAGCAGTTAATTCTTCAATTTTCGCCAGCACTTCTGCCACCTCAGGTACCATGCCTCCACTGCGGCCGTAGAAATGTACTGGACAGACTCCATTTGCAGCCAGTCGGACATCTTCTACCATTTGTCCCATGCTCATTTCTACTGTCAATAAGCAATTGACTGATTGGGCAATTTTAGCTATTACCTTTGCAGGAAAAGGCCATAAAGTTACAGGTCGAATTAAACCAGCTTTAATTCCCTTTGCCCGGGCTTTATCTACAGCTGATTTGCATATCCTGGCAGCAGTTCCGTATGCAACCAAAACTATTTCTGCTCCATCCAGCTGGTATTCTTCCCATATCTGTTCTTTATCAGTTATTTCGGCATACTTGGCAAAAAGTTTTTCATTAAGTTTTTCACAGTCTTCCGGATTAATATAAAGAGAGTTAATAATATTTGAATTGCTGCGACCTTTCATTCCAGAAGCAGCCCAAGGCTTATCAGCCTGTTTCACCTCCTTAATCTCACCCAGTTCCACCGGCTCCATCATCTGCCCTAAAATACCGTCACCTAGAAGCATTACCGGGTTTCTATACTGGTCAGCTAGATCAAAAGCTTTGGCCATTAAATCAATAATTTCTTGTACTGATTCCGGGGCCAGGGTAATAAGTTTATAATCCCCGTGGCCGCCGCCTTTAGTACTTTGAAAGTAGTCTCCCTGTGCTGGGGCAATATTACCTAAACCGGGTCCCCCGCGCATTATATTGACAATAACACAGGGCAGTTCGGCACCCACAAGATAAGAAATGCCTTCCTGCATCAAGGAAAGCCCCGGACTGGAGCTGGAAGTCATTACCCTCATTCCTGCACCTGCAGCGCCGTAGACCATATTAATGGCAGATACTTCACTTTCAGCTTGCAGAAATACTCCACCTACCTCGGGCATCCGCTTGGCCAGGTAATGCGGCAGCTCACTCTGTGGTGTAATGGGATAACCGAAAAAATACCGGCAGCCGGCTCTTATGGCTCCTTCACCTATAGCCTCATTACCCTTCATCAAAATTTTACTCACATCCAGCCACCTCTCTTTCTACTTCAATAACCAAGTCAGGACACATTCTGGCACACATAGCACAACCTTTGCATTTTTCCTGTTCTACCACGGTTGCAGGATGAAAACCCATGGCATTAATATGATCAGCTAAAATAATAATGTTTTCAGGGCATACTGCTATACACAATTCACAACCCTTGCAACGCTCTTCTCGAAATGTAACCCGCGCCAACTATATTACCTCCTTTGTTTTATGTACCCAGTTAACTGTATAAAAAATAATTACCACTCCCGTTTCCACGGAGGCAGCATATAAAAATCCAGCGGCAGGACATTTTTTATTCCTCTTTCCCTTAGTACTGGAACTAAATCCCTTCCAGCAGCGGTAAATGCTACCGGCAAATTAAGTTTCTCCGCTGCTTCCTGTACTAATTTTTCACCATTTAAAACTACATCAACAGTTGTTTCCGCTCCCAGGTTGGTATTATTTACCAGGGCAGTTGCTTTCAGCCGCGAAGTTTTCTCAATGCTGTCCAGCATTTCTTCTATCGCCTTAACTGTTTTGGTCAGCGGTCTTAAAGTATTGATTACAAAATAAAAATTATATCGTTCCGGTGGGAGCAGAGGTTTAAACCTCCCCAGGGCGATGGCTCCCACATCATCACCACCTATATCACATACACAAAAACCGCCTTCAACCTGTAAAGCACCCCGTACTGCAGGAGAGAGGGCGGGTACGTCCGCATTTGCTAGGTCAGCTGTTGGACAGACCACATTTAGTCCACTTTCTCCCAAGCAGTCTCTTGCCAACCTGGTTCGAAAATATGGGTTTATAATGTCTAAATCCACTAAAAAAACCTTTTCGGCTTTTTTTCTAAGATGCAGGGCAAAATTTATAGCAATCTCTGTTTTCCCGCTGCCTAAATTCCCTGTGAAGATTGTTACCGGCCGTGGTGACAAGTCCAACAACAAACACCTTCTTTCATTAGATAATTTTTTATAACCTGTTGCCATTATTTAGGTGTGTACGATATGACCGGTGCCGAAAGCAGAAAATGGTGTATGATAATTAATATAAATTCGACACAAATTCAGAAAATACCTTTATATTTTTTGTTTATAAAAATGTCCGAATACCGACACCCAGTATTCGGACATTAATCCCGTCCCATTTTATCTAGGTAATTCAGTATTTTATTACCAGCAATTATTTCAGTCAAGGAGTATTTCTCTGTGAATAGGTGAAATAAAATTAACATTATAAGAAAAACTAGCTTTGGCAGCTCATCAAAAGACCAGGCAGCACTGAAACCAATAACTAAACCCAAGGCATTAGACCCTGTGTCTCCCATCATAGCTCGAGCTTTTAAGTCCCAAGGCAGGTAAGCAAGCAGACTTCCTGAAACTAAGGCTAGGGGAAGTAAACTTTCACTGCCCCAGGAAACAGTCAAAATAACAACTGCTAAAATTAAAAATCCCTTTCCTGCCCGTCCGGGGCGCAGGTCCAGGAGGTTAATGGCATTAATTGAAAGAGCAATAACAAGTGTATTTACCACAATATTGGTTATAACATTTACTGTTAATTGGTAATGTGTAAATTCAGATGCTGTAATCAGTAAAGCTAACAACCCACCACCCAATGCTTTTAAGCCCCCGGTGGTAAGGTTTCCTTTTAAAAGTGCTTTAAAGTGCCCTTTCAACCCTGTAGCTTGACGAGAACCTAGAGTATCATCTATAAATCCTAAAAAAGTTATTACCGCTAAGCCCAGCACGAATATTGTACTGTTATCTCCCAGGAGACCAGGAAACAGCAAATAATCAACAGTCAAAACAACCAGCGAAGTTAGCAGAAAAATAAAACCCACTCCCACAGGAATGAGGTTGCCTTTATAGTTAGGCCGTACAAATTTAGCCTGGTATACCATGTCAAGCACCGGTGCAATCATCATTCTAGTAATAAATATTCCAAGAAAAAAATTAAATATAATCAGAATAGATGGGCTTACTCCTTTAAGAACAAACAATCACAAAACACCTACCCTGTTTTTGCCTTACTTAATTACTAGGTAACCTGCGGTAATTGAACAGGCAGGAAATCAGCTCCTTAGCCACATGGATAAACTGTTTTCCCCTGTGTTTAAATCCTGCCCAGTCACGCCCGGTCTCCGCATGAGTCATATGCACGGGCACTTCCATTATTTTGTATCCCAGCCGCGCCACTTTAATGGTAAGGCCTACTTCCACACCATAACCGGAAGCAAAGGGCATTACAGCTTCTGCTACACTGCGGGTCATTGCCCTCTGTCCTGACAGCGGCGCTTCTGTTTCCAGCCCGGTAAAGAAACGAATTCCAGCCCGGGCCAGCCCTTTAACCAACCCAAAGCCTGCCTTTTTCTTGGACCGGGGAAACCTGGCCACAGTCATATCTGCCCGCCCATCCAGTACTGGCAGTAAAAGATATCTACCTTGACCTGCGGTATTTCCCAGGTCACCATCCAACAGAAGCAAAACTTCCCCTGATGCTTCCTGCACACCGCGGGTTAATGCCCCACCTTTACCAAGGTTTTTAGTTAATTTTATTACTTTGGCCCCAGCCTGTTCGGCCTTTAAAGCAGTATCATCCTGGGAGGAATCATCAACCACTATTATTTCATTAATCTCAGGAATATTTTTAACTGCACTTACAGTTTGAAAAATATACTTAGACTCATTGTGTGCTGGTATAATAACTGAAACAGAAGGTTTATTCATTTTTATTCACCTCCGGGGCTTCCAATGTGGGAAGCAACCTCTTAGCAGTTGTTTTAACCCCGTAATGTCCTGGCTTGCCAGCAATGGCATAGACCAGTGCCAGCTGTCCCGGTGCAGTTTCTATATTGTCTACAGTGCTAATGTTAAATTTTTGATAATCTTTCATGTAAGAGTATGCCACATCGGATTCCTCAACACCAAAAACTGCTATACCCTCTTTAAGGAAATAATTTATAATCACATTGTCTATAACTTTTGTTGCTATTAGTGATTTATCAGGACTGCCGCCAACTATTATTACAGCGTTAAGCGGCATCCCATATTCACCAACACTCTTTATCAACCCTGCTTGAGACAGGGTATTTAAGACCACCTGCTTCTGACCCGTAACGATCCCTTCGGCCATAGATCGGGAAAGTTGTTCAATTACTTCATTTGTTTCTCCATCCTTTAGACCCAGGTCAGCTACAATATCGTCTTTTTGGTTACCCGGATTTAACCCATTTAATATTGTTGTAATGGAGGTTACTTGAGCACCGGCCATTTCCAGCGTACCTAATAGTTCATCCCTCAGCCCATAATTATTTGTTTCTATTATAGCAATATTTTTCCCCTCCAGTTTTCCTGTTATAAGTGCCGGTAAAACCTGCTTTTCAAACTGCTGCTGTATGGTTCTATTAACTTCCATTTCATTTAGTTTAGCCTGCACTGCCTTATTTTCCAATCGAATCTCCTGCAGTTGTGCTTCCAACCTGTCAGTAATTTCTTTTTGCTGCTGTACTATGGCATCGTTACCCAGCAGTGCACTGCCTATAATAATCCCTATTCCCAGTGCTAAAAACACTGCTACTAGAGTAACTACGTGATAGCGAAAATCAACAATCACCTTTAATCCTCCTAAATGCCCAGCAGTATTCTAAACTGAATAAATAAAAGCCTTAACAATTCACGTGTCGGTGGTGCTATTACCATCACAACAGTCAGTGGTACCAGGGCAGCTAAAACTAACTGCGCCAGGTATTTAGCTTTCATAGGGCTTTTGTACAGTTTGCTAACACCCTTGGCATCCACCAATATTGATCCCACTTTTAATCTTACTAAAAATGTACTGGCCATTCCCTTACGGCCCTTTTCTAAAAAATCCAGCATGTTAGAGTGAGTACCTACGGCAACAATTAATTCTGTTCCTTTTTCATAAGCTAACAGCATAGCAATATCTTCACTGGTACCTCTCGCCGCAAAAACTTCAGCTTTAAGTCCCAATTTTTCCACTCGTTTCAGCCCTGGAGCACGGCCGTCAGGGTATCCATGAACTATGAGCTCTGCACCACATTTTAAAGTTTTATCACTTATGCTGTCCATGTCTCCAATTATTATATCAGGTGTATAACCAAATTCAACCAGCGCATCAGCCCCACCGTCCACACCAATTAAAACCGGCCTAACCTCATCAATATATGATTTAATAGCAATTAAATCTTCCTTATAATTATGACCCCTAACAACAATCAACGTATGCCTATTTTCGAATACTGTATTCACTTTCGGAATTTTCAGTTTCTGGCATATTAAATCTATTTCGTTGCGAGCATAATCAAGTGTATTTTGGACAAATTTAGATAATGTAATATTTACGTTTTGCCTGGATTTTTCCATTTCCGCTAAAACATAATCTTTGTTTAGTAACATACCCCTCCCTATAACATCATCTTCAAGATAAATTTCTCCACCTATAATTTCTACTTTATCTCCTTCTTGAAGCTTCAGTAATAGTTCTTCACCAGCATCATCTATTAAAGGAATGCCCGCTTCCAACAGTGTTAAAGGACCCAGGTTAGGGTAGTCTTTACTAAGGGAAGGAGCTACATTAATCACTGCTTTTACTTTTTTATCTATAAGAGACTGAGCAGCAACCTTATCCAATTCCCGGTGGTTGATAACAGCAATGTCGCCTGGATTTAAACGCTTAACCAAATTTTTTGTCTTATTGTCAATTTTTACTGTTCCTTTAATCGGCAACACAATTCACCACCTTTTTTACTCTTAACAATCTTTTTACATTGTACTTTCTTTAATATTACAAGTCAATAGAACAGCACCAAAATTGTTAAATTTTAACAAATAATATAACTGTCTTTATTATATCTTTTAATCTAAAAAGCATATTAATCCCTTATTTTTAAAAGTAATAAATTGAATTTTATTTAATTTTAGACAAATTATAAAAATTAAGCTGTTACATCCCATAATAAATCGAGTCTTATGCGTTTACATGGTTTAGTCAAAATGATTAAATTCCATAAACAGGCAAAGGGAGAACCGATAATATGTTCTCCCTTTGTTGTCGATAACATATGTATTCTATTAGACAACAGCCGGCGCGAATTTACTAGTATTTAAATCTATCAATCTCATTTTGCAGTTCATGGGCTAGAACACTTAACTCATCCGCAGAACTTGATAGTTCTTCAACTGCAGCAGTTTGCTCCTCTGTAAAGGCAGCTATACTTTCTGTGTTTTCAGTGGTATCGGCAACCAGTTCTACTACATTAATTGCTTCTGTCTTGGCAGTCTCACTTTTTTCTAATATTGAGTGCGCATTTTCTACCACTGACAGTACATTATTAGTAACATTCTTGGTTTTCTCTAATATTTCTTTAAAGGCACTGACAACATTATTAGAATCTCCCTTTTCGGTAGCAATTTGAACCACTTTTTCTATATCAGCTTGAATCTCACCTACCAGGTCTCCAATTTTTCGTGTAGCTTCGGAGCTCTGTGCTGCTAATTTTCTTACTTCCTCAGCTACCACAGCAAACCCTCTGCCCTGCTCGCCTGCCCGGGCTGCTTCAATGGCTGCATTTAAAGCCAAGAGATTGGTTTGTTCAGCAATACCGTTAATGGTATCAACAATAGAATTAATTTCTTCGGCCTTACGCCCTAAGGTAGTAATAGACTGGGCCATATTATCAACCAGCTGTTGGCCATTTTGTGCTGTCTCAAAAGCTTCTTCAGAATTTATTTTTGTCCCCTGCAGTCTATCTGTAATATCAACCAGCTGCTTGTTCAGTGAACTTATGAAAGAAGCTAAATCGTTAACCTTCATTTCCTGTGTTTGAGCAGCAGAGGTAATGTTCTGCACTTTTCCAGCAATGTCGCTGGCTGCTGCAGCAGAATTCTCAGATATATCCTTAAATTGATCAGCAGAAGCGGCTAATTTTTTCACAGCACCGCTTATTTTTGACAGCATGCTTTTCATTTCACCGGCTAAACTGTTAAATGCCTGTCCCAACTCATCATTACTATCCACAGTTTTAGAAAAATCCCTGCTGCTTATAAACTGTACAAAATTGTTGATTGGCTGCACTATCTTCGAAGAAATAAATAACACTACCGGCAGCAGTATAATCACAATAATTCCCACCGCTTTGTAAGTGCTGTTCTTCAGCTTACCGGTCACTGCAAAAACTTCGTCAACTGGGCTGACCATTGCTAACGACCACCCGTTTATATTGGCCGGCTTGTAATTGACAATCATCTTTTGGCCGTTAATTGTGGTCTCTTCAATCCCGCTTTCCTGTTTGATCATTTTTTTAATTATATTCTTAAAAGACTCACTTTCACTGGATTCCAGCGGGTTCTCAACTAACAGTTTGCTGGTATCGGGGTGACTGATGTAAACTCCCTCTTTATTAATCATAAAAGCATATCCGGATTCAGTTACTTTTTTCCTGGTAAGACTGTCAGATATATACTCAAGTTTAATAAAACCCACAACTACACCTATTTTTTTCCCATTATCATCAAATATAGGTACACCCAACCCAACTATCTTTCTGCCCGTACTGGTAGAAAATGTAGCATCTGCTATTACCGGTTTACCTGTTTCCCAGGGAACTTTAAAATATTCTTTATGGGCAATATTTTTACCATGATGTTTAGGGCCTTCAGAATGGGCAATTTCAGTCCCATGGGGATTACATATTAATATATGGGAATACTGGGGGTTATCCTTAATAAACCTTTTAAAATAAGGTTCGGCTTTTGTATAATCTAATGATTTAATGATCGGGTTGTGAGACAGCTCTATTATTACATTTTGCTCGGCAGCCAGCACATCACTTAAATTAGTACTTAACAGCTGCTGAGTTTGCTTTTCAAATTGTTCTTTTAAAAGCTGTTCAGAATTATTTATGCTGTAAGCCGAATAGCCCAGCAAGGGAACTAGTGCCACAGCCAAAAAACCTAAGAGCAGTTTTATACGTATACTTACCCACCTGTTTTTTTTCATAAATATGGCCTCCTACCATAATTTGGTGTCATCTGGTTAAATTTAACACATCTTTAGTAATTATAAGAACAAGTCGTCTAGTTGACAGTCGCTCAGCTGACACTTTGAATGCAAACAATATTGTTAAATTTGTTATATTCATGTTTGTAGTAAATTAATATTTATCTTATTAGAACAAAACCTTTGGTCTTATCACCAGCTGGGTCAAAACTATACTTTTTTAATAGTATAAAAAAACAGGTTCAAGAATTAATCTTGAACCCAGATAGGTTTCAATTAGTTGGTGGGCGTTATATTTTAAATTTACGGACCAGCGCATCCAGCTCATAACATATTCCGTTTAACGCCTCGGCAGCGGCCGTTACCTCCTCCATGGCTGCAGTCTGCTCTTATGTGGAAGCTGATACACTTTGTACTCCTGAAGTAACCTGCTGAGCTGCCGCAACAACCTCATGTATCCGTTCCGTCAGGTTGTGAACTTCTTCTATTATGCTTTCAAATCTGCCTTTTACTTCCTCAACAATTTTTACTCCCTCTTCGACCTGCCGGGCGCCCTCTGCCCTTCTTTCTACAGCTTTTTGTGATTCAGCCTGTATATCTACAACAATTTCTTTTATGTTCTTGGCTGCCGATGAAGACTGCTCAGCCAGCTTTCTTACGTCCTCTGCCACCACGGCAAAACCGCGTCCCTGGTCTCCAGCCCTAGCAGCCTCTATAGCTGCATTAAGAGCCAGCAGGTTAGTTTGATCAGCTATATTAGTAATTAACTCTCCTATTTGATCAATTTGAGAGGTTTTATTTTTTAAGTCATTAATTACTTTAGAAACTTTTTGTGAGGTATTAAAGATCTCATTCATCTGCATTTCAATTTTATTTATACCTTCTGCGCCTTCCCTGGCATGGCGGTCAGCACTGCTGGAAGCAGAAAATATGTCCTCTAGGCTGCTGCTAACTTTTTCCACTGTAGACGTCATATCGTTTAAAATTTCGACATTTTCATTGGCCTGGGCAGTAGTTTCTTCTGCCACTGAGTACAGCTGCTTGACGGACTTATATACATCAGCAGACTTACCTGCAACCTGTCGTACAAAATCAAGCAGATGGTTCTGCATCACCTTGAATGACTCTGTAAGTTTGCCCATCTCATCATTGGAGGCAGCCTCAATGTCTTTAGTAAGGTCACCACTGGCTATAATGCTGCTTGCTGTTACCAGCCCGCTTACTGGCTTTAATACTACGCTCAGTATATACTGCAGCACTAGAGCTACAGCCAGCGCTCCCAGTACAAGTGAAACAATTCCTGAAATCAGCAGGTCATTAAGCCTTTGTACATGTGCTTCCCGGGATATACCGCCCTTAATATAGCCAATAACTTTATTTGAATAATCTTTGATAGGAATAATTAAAACGGCAGTTTTCACATCAGGAGTATTAAAAAATTTCATTTCTCCCTGTTCCAAGGCCTGCTTGGTTAAATTTAAGTCTACTGGCAGATTGTCATTTTTTATAGTACCCCCCAGAAGTTCTCCTGGACCTTCGCTAATTTCGCTGCTGTATTTGTAAATAAAGAACTCACCAGGTATATTTTTTTTTTAATTTTGAGCAAAACTAGTGCCAAAACTGCTGCCTACCTCTACACTGCCAATATGCCTGCTCTGATAGGTTACCAGAACAACTACCCTAAATCCAAATCCGGCTACCCCTTCTTCCAACCCCTGGACTATTTTTTTCTCCTTATTGCATGCAACTACAGTCCTGCGAAAACTTGACAAATCATCACCGTACTTTTCTGGTTTATGTGCCCGGTAAAAGGATCTGGCAGGCGGCAGGTGAAACTGCAGTTGAGAAACTCCTTCTTTGCTCAGTTCATCATAAATGGGCTTTATTAAAAGAGCTAATTGTTCACGATCTCGTTCGGCAAAAGCCTTTTGAACTGCTGGATTTTCTGCAATGGGAATCACCCCAGACCTGGCTTTAGAAATTTGGGAAGCCACTGCATTATTTACCATCTTTTCTACTAGGTTATAGTACTGGCTTTCATTTTTTAAAATAGATGCTTTTGTTTTTTGATAGTCGTAATATACTAATCCTCCGAGCACCATCACCAGCAGCACAAATACCGGCACAAGGACCTTGTATTAATTTTCATAGTCCCCTCACCCTTTAATGCTTTTTAACTTTTGATATTTTGTCGTCAATGCGACATGAATTAACTAAAAATACGTTTTATTAATACTTATTTCATATTATTTAATTTTTTTATTTATGTAATTTTGGCATATTAAGGATCATAAATTTAACTTATAGGTAAGTTGGGAGGGAAAAAATGGCTTTATATATTACTTTTAAGCAATTAAAGCGTTACACACTATTAATTATTAGTCTATTAAGCTTTTGGATAGTATCAGGACACTTTGTCTATACAAAAGCAGACAGGATAGATAACAAAGTTATTATAAGCTGCTACTTTTTACTTCCTATGAACATTAGTAAAGCAATGGACAGCTTCAATATTACATCAGAAACACCCAATAAGAAGATAAACTATTCTTATCAATGGAAATCCCCCTACCACTTAACCATTACCATTGACGAAAATAATTACCCCCGGGGAGTTAAATATACTTATCAATTTAAAAAATCCAGCACCTTTATCCCTCTGCTGACCGTATCTAAAGCAGGCCACATATTAACTAAAGTCTCACCAAAGCTTGTTTCCGTAAATCCAGTTGAAAATGCGCCAACACTAGGACCTATAATTCTTAATTTTAGTACCCCCATAGATGAAAAAAGTATTAACAAAATGATTAGTTGTGAAGTAAAAGGAAAATTTATACCCTTTGATAAAGACTATTCCCGGTGGAAGTTTATACCTGTTCAGCAGTTAAGGCACCAGCAGAATTACCATATAATCGTAAAACCAGGTTTGAAAAGCAGGTATGGTTTAAGCAGCAGCACTAAACAACAGGTTACAATCACCACTGCACCACCTTTAAAACTTGTAGACAGCTATCCCAAAAACGGCAGCAGCAGCATCTGGCTCAGCCGGACCATTAAATTAACATTTAATCAACCGTTGGCCAGGGCAAAAGTTAAAGGCAACTGCCGGGGAAAAACTATTATCAAAGAAAATACAGTTTTATTTAAACCAGACCGTGTTCTTTCACCTTCATCTCATTATCGTCTGCAGGTCGAAATACAATCTATCTACGGTGAAAAAACAAGAACAGCATTAAATTTTTCTACCACAAACCTGGGAAATAAAAAATGGATAGAAATTAAATCGGGAAGTCCCTGCCAAGTATGGCTTATGCAGGGTAAAAAACAACTGCAAAAGGTAGATGGGTGGTTTACCAGGAACCTTAACCTGCTGCCCAAGGTAACAATGTATGAAACCGACAGAGGCAGGGGGACAGGTGTAAAAGGTACTAAAGAAAAACTTCCCTGGATAAGACTTAATACCGACATATTACTCCATCCAACTACCTACACCGGTAAAGACGATCATGATATGCTGGGCCTCCCCCATACATACAGCTGCATATTGCTTCCTGCAGATGTGCTGGAAGAACTGTATAATACCTATCCAAAAGGATTAATGGTAATAGTGCATTAACTTATGTCAAAATATAATTAATTGTTAGAAAACACTTTACTTTTGCATACAAGCTTTGTTATTATTTTAACAAAGCGAAATTTTTAGCACCAGCGATAAAGTTTTATAGTTATAGCATAAATTGTCATATTGTGTCGATTTCATGCTTGCCGGGGAGGGGTTAAATATGACAACTAAAAACAAAAAATTTGTAAATAACAGCTTACTGGAAGATAATAAAAGCGCAACCCTGTTAGCGAAAAAAGTTTTTCTGGCAGCCCTTCCTGAAACTTGGAGACTCAAAAGAAAAAAGTCTGAATATGGTATTGATTATGAGATACTGTTAATTAAAAACGAGAACCCAACCGGTTTATCATTTAAAACTCATATCAGAGGAACAAGAATAATTAAATCAGGCAAAAGCAGCATTACTTATACTCTTGAAACAAAAAAACTAAAATATTACTGCACTGTTAAAGAGCCTGTCTTTTTAATAGTGGTAGATATAGTAAATAATGAAACCTTTTGGCTTTTCATGCAGGAATACATAAAAGATCTCGAGGAAAAAAAACCACATTGGCGGCAGCAAAAAACCGTCACCATAAAAATTCCCCGTCATAACAGCTTAGATAAATCATTAAAAGAATTCATTAACACTATCATTAAAGGCCAGCAGTTTGTTCACTTTATCCAGTTTCATTTTATTTACAACAATATTTTTCACAAGATTAAAAATATTGTTAATAATATTGAAGGTACAGAAAATATAGTGGATTTAAGACAGCAGTCATTTATAAACTGCAGCCAGGAATTCTGCAGCAGTGAAAAAAATACTTATGACCAGGAAATAGTAAACAGTTTAAAAATCTCGGAACAGTTCAGTATTAAAAAACCTGAAGAGAACAGGGAGGCATACCGGCATATATGCGATGCTCTTGAACATGCAGGTTATAAAGCTTCGCCGTCAATACGTTACGTTGCCTTAGGAGAAAAGTACTATCATGATTACATGTATTACTTGATAACAAGCTATGAAATAAAATGCAGTTCTTACCAGCACAAGAATAATCAATACAATTTATTTAATGCCATTGAAGAACTAGAAGAAACAATTTCCGCTTCTCTTGATGCCGGTGAACTAACAGCAGCATCTACAATAATACTCCGTTTAGCTGACATATATTTTAACACTTTTCCCTACATAAGCAGCAGTCTTGGCAGCAGGGCTTTTTCCCTGCTTGATTCAGCCCATTCTTTACTGGAATTGGCGGATAACATGATAGCAAATATTGAGGCTCCTGAAAGAATTATTCAATAAATGTTATAAAGCCCAGGTGACTATCACCTGGGCCTGTCTACTAACTAACTGTTTCATTATTAAAACATCATGTCATCTTCATCGCGCAGGAATTCCAAAAATGGTTTTTCGATATCTACCATAGCGTTTACAACCAGTTCTACTAGTCCGCCGTAATGCACATTAAACTTAGCTGTGGCCTGGTAAAATTCCAGTAAATCCCTTATGGCACCCTTGCAGTTAGAGCAGGGAGCACATACATACTTGGGTGTTTCCGTATCTTCTATGGTATCCTGGAATGCTTCTAATATCTGTTTAAATTTCATCCGGCTGGATACTTTATTTCTAAAGTCAGTAAAGTTGAAAGAATTCATTATGGCAAAGCCACTACCGCCGCCGCAGCAGTAGTTGTTAACACCATGAGGTGTCATCTCTCTAAACTGCGGGGCAATGGCTTTTAATATTTCCCGCTGCGGTTTTACAATACCCATCATGCGCACCACATTGCACGGGTCGTGCAGAGTAACAGGGAAATTGTTTCTGCTGGGATCCAGCTTTAAAGCTTTTTTCTTAATTATCTCCTCCAGCAGGGGCAAGAAGCTTTCCCTGGGTATATTATCTTCTCCCACAGCAATACGGTCTTGGCTGACCATAGAAGCTTTATGGGCATGTCCACATTCGGCAATTACTATTCTCCTTACGCCCAGTTCTTTTGCTGCTTTCAGCTGGGCCTTACCAATCTTCCTGCCTTGAGCATCATCATAAAATATCCCATAGTTAACATTGTCATACCCAATCATGTCACTGCTGAGTGTCCAGTTCAGTCCAGCTTCCTCAAAAATAATGGTAAAGGCAGCTGGGTTTTCCGGCCAGGCCATAAACTCACCGGCATTGTGAATAAGAAGGATATCTGCACCTTTCTTGTCTACGGGAACCTTATATTTTTTCCCGGTCATTTCATATATATCTTCTTCCATGAATTCAATCATGTCCAGGAATGCTTCCTTGGTAATACCAGTACTGGAACCGGTTTTCAGCTGTTTCATGGTGCCGCTTTCGTGAAGAGGCTTAGGTGCAATACCCATTTCCATGCTGAAAATCTTTCTAATTTCCCTTGCCAGCAGGCCGTTATCCAATCCCAGCGGGCAGGTTTGAGCACAGCGGCGGCAGAGATTGCAGCGGTAAGCCAGCTCGCCTAAACGCATAATTGTTTCAATGTTAATGTCAATATCGCCGCCTAAAAATCTGCTGACTAGGCTGTCGCCCTTCTTATATTTATTATAAATCTTACGTAATACTTCTGAACGGAAAATAGGCCTGTAAATTTCAGCCTCGCCGCTGGCCTTAAAAACATGGCAGGCCTCTGAGCAGGTATTGCACTTGGCACAGTATTCGAAAGACAGCATTAATGGCTGCAAAAATCCGCCATTTGTTTCTCTATCAAACAGCTTTTCCAGACCGCTTAAAAATTTCTTAATCATTTCCTGCTCTTCTTCTTTAGTCTGCGGTCTTTTCAAAGCATCATTACCTACAAACCCATCCAAAGTAGAACAGTAACCTTCTTTCCATGTATCCTGAACCTGCTTAAAATCAGGCTCCATTCCTGGTTTGTCATAAGGAGCCGGCAGGGGCATCAGGTTTTCTATCTTACATAACTGCTCTGATTGTTTTCCCATATCTTGGGGCTTTATATTTTTCATAGACATAACTATCCTCCTATCCGTTCAAATTTAATTGTCACTGTTACCTGTACCCGGGTTAATATGCGGCGCAGACCAAGTTGCCTTTGGTTTATAACTTAAAGCTTCTTTAACAATTGCTTCCATCTTGCTGTTCCTCAAGTTAGGCTCGTTCTCCCACAACACCTTGTGGAATGCAAAATACTTACCAACGTAATGGCTCATTTTGGTTTGGGGGATATAAATCATCACTGCTCCAAGTAAAATAATATGAACAGTAAGAGCAGTATCAGCTTGGATAGGAGAAAAAGTAAGCAGGGCCATCATAATTTCCCGCCCGTAATTAAAGCCGATATCACCGCTCCATACTACCAAACCAGATACAGCTACAGCAAACAAGAACAGAAGGTTGAAATATTCCTGCAGGGTTGTGTACTTTTTCAGTGTACTGTCAGACATTCTTTTCAGGAATAAGCCGCCTGATCCAACAGTAAGTAAAATTGCACCTGAAGCGCCTGACAAAAAGGTTACATAATAAACTAAACTGCTCCAACCACCAGCAGTGGCAGTCACGGGAGTACCGGCCAGTTCAGTTATCGCACCTACTAACAGCATAAAAGTCCATAAAAACAGTAAATAAATTCCTAGGTGTAAAGAATAGCAGATCCACCACTGGCGTCTCTGGTTTACAAACAGGTTTTTAATAAACAGCATTTCCTTTAGCATGTCCACAATTTCCCCGGCGTGCGTAATTTTTCTAGGCTTTTTCCACCATTCAACTTCCTCGTAGTAAGAACCACCGTAATGCCCTCTTCCTTCTCCTTCCTTAGGCACCGGATACAGTTCCCAGCGTCCATGCATAGGCATTTTAGCATACTGGTACGCTTTGTAGGCGGAAAGCCCAATGAAGGCAAAAATTGAAAAATAAGTAAAAAGCGTTAGAAACAACTGATATACCCCCTTAAAAACTTATATTTGTACTTTTATATTTAACTCCTAGGATTATCTATAATCCCAGGTATGTACCATTTAGTAACAGCAGTTCCTTATTTTAATGCTTGTCTGCTTTACATATGGCAAGTAAAATATTGTAAATTGACAAAATGAATCAGTATTCGACATAATTATAGTTTAGTTTACTTAATTAATCAATACATAATAATTACAATAAGAATGCAATAAAATATAACAATGCTAACAAATTATTTATTTAAAAATCGAGTAGGAGGGAGTGATTAACTCCCGTCCTCTCACACCACCGTAC
>JACDOL010000030.1 GCA_017656165.1 Desulfotomaculum sp. | reverse complement strand
AGGTCGAGGGCTTGACCTGCAAAAACCCGCTGTTCAGTTTTGAAAGAACAAAGATTTTGGTTTATTAAGCTGATTTATCAAGATGTTATGTAGGGGTTTGATTTATCAAACCCTATAAAAAAGAAATAAGTTTTTTCGGTGGCGATACCGCGGAGGGTACACCCGTTCCCATTCCGAACACGGAAGTTAAGCTCCGCAGGGCCGATGGTACTGGGGGGATGACCCCTGGGAGAGTAGGTCGCCGCCGAAATCAATTTTAATAAAACCTGAGGTTAAAAAGTCTCAGGTTTTTTAATTATATTAGCCCAAGGTATTTACCGGAGAAAAATATCTGGCGTATTTTCGGAGAGTAAATACCCTGGCGGTAAAGTATATGTGATAATGCCTTTGAATTAGTACATTTTAATATTGATTTTTAATATATATTGGAGTATACTTAAGTTGGCAGGCGAAGGTGATGTATGATTATTGGTCAGACCAGCATACCATCAGATGGTTAGTATTTAAGTCCGGCATTACTCGAAAGTGCTATTAAAGCCATAGTAAAAATTTTCCTTGCAAGCCTCAAACCTAGTTGTTTGAGGTTTTTTGTTTTTTTATTTAAATCAATCAAATACACCTGCCCCAGGTTCAAAAGCAAAAGTGAAACTTATGCTTGTAGTAGGGTTAATGGCAACAGTAAGTTGGGCTTGTTTAGCTAGGGAATTTGTTCCCCTGGAAAAGCTTAAATCGAAATCAATGCCTGCTTTAATGAGCACTGAAACAACAGCATTTATTTGAGCTATAGTTACAGTGTCAGAATTAATAATGGTTTGAAAAACATCTGTGGCTAGTAAGTTTTCCAATTCTTTACTTATTAGTTTCATAGTTCCCACCCTGCTATGTAGAGCTATAGATATATAGTATAATAAATTAATTTAATATGTGTTTAAACATTTTCACTAAGTTAATCTATATCCATTCAGAAAGTATTGAATATTTGACAACAGTTGCCAGGGGAATAGAAATTATTGAACTGCTGCGCGGACATACTTCAGGTCTGGCTGTGCCCACCTATGTTGTTGATGCGCCTGGTGGAGGCGGAAAAATACCTGTTGGCCCCCAAAACTTAATTTCTAGGGCCGATGGTAAGATACTGCTCCGAAATTATGAAGGAGTTATATGTTCATATCCTGAACCAACTTATGAACCTGCCGTGTATGATAACGGCTGCAAAACTTCACTTGGTCAGCGCAAGCCGGTAGGTTTAGAAAAATTAATTACTGGAGAGGATATCAGCTTGGTTCCCAAGAATACGGTAAGGGAGAATCGTCGTAAACAATTTAGAAAGGTGGTAAAAAGGAGCTGAGTAAATTGGTTCTGCAAAATGAGAATTTTAGAAACGTGAAATTTCCTGCCTGTCAGAATTATGGCCACAAAGAAAATATTAGTGGTGATAATTTTAAAGGCACTGTAGTAGTAGATGGTTTTAATAAAAGGCTGAAAGTGAGCAGCTACCAGGGTGCAGATATGGAGGGCTTTGTCAATGCATTGAAAAATATAGCTGTAAAGCATGAGTTGGAAAAAATTATATTTAATGCCAAAGGAGTTAATAAAGAAATACTTTTAAAACTGGGTTTTAGTGAAGAAGGCAGTATACCCGGTTTTTTTGCCGGTGAGGATTGTTACTGCTTGTCTTTATTTTTAACTGAAGAGAGGGCTAGAAGTAATTACCTGGATAAAGAAGATAAAATACTGCAAGATATTACTTCCAGTAAAAAAACAATTAAAGATAAACCTTTCCCGAGTGGACTAGTTATGAAAACTGCCCAAAAAGAAGATGCTGACAAACTGGTTGAGCTGTACAGGAGTATTTTTACTACTTATCCCAGCCCGCTCTTAGATGTGAATTATGTGCAATTAGTAATCAACGATTCTGTATTTTTTGTTGCTGTTTTTGATGGGGGTAAAATTGTGTCAGCAGCATCGGCAGAAGTAGACATTGAAAATAAAAATGCTGAGATCACTGATTGTGCCACGCTTCCAGATTACAGGGGACAGGGGCTTTTGACAAAAGTTATTACAGAACTGGAAAATGAAATGTGGGCTAGGGGAATACATACCTTATACAGCCTGGCCCGGGCGGGGTCATATGGAATGAATGCAGCCCTCCATAAATTAAATTATAAATTTACCGGCAGAATGATTAATAATTGTCATATAGCAGGTAGACTTGAGGACATGAATATCTGGGTTAAACTAAAATCTTGGATATAAAAAATATTAATTTAGGGTCGAGGTATATTCAGCGATAGTTGAGTAACTTTCAACATCATCTGTACGCATTAGACTGCTGTACTGCCGGATTAATCTTTTTAATTTTTCCCCGGTGGCATGATTTACAATAGTAACTTTTTTGGGTGCAGTGCTTTCATACATGGCCTTCCGAAAAAGCCACTTGGTTCGGAAGTCAGTGGGGGGAAATGAATACCCAATAACGATAATATGTTCTGCCCCGGCCAGGGCGCTCCTGGCGCTGCGCCACAATTTTTGAGTAAATGGCATGGAGTCATAGTTTTTCATCATGGTAGGGGGAATTATTATTGGCAGAAGGGTATGCCGGCATCCTTTGTGGGCACACAATACTTTATCTGAATGATTACAGATAAATCTGGGACTTTGCCCTGCATGTTCTATACTGGTAAATAACTGGTCGCATTCAGTACAATATAGCCAGTTTAGTGAACCGTGCAGTTTTAAAAGCTTTACTAATGAAGGATTAAATTTTGCGGACTGAATATTATTAGAATATAGTAAGCTGCATTTTACTCCGTAGCCATCTTCGGGTCCCCATTTTCCAGAAATCATTAGTGCGTTGTCCATAAGCAGTTCGTAATTAAAAGAAATTACTACATCACCGGCTTTTAAATTATCAGCTATTTTCTTATGGTAAGGGCATGGGGGACCGGTTAATATTTTGTCAAAGGTAAGGGCCATCAGGAGCATGTATTCCTGACAGGCCTTTTTTAATGTGTTACAATTAGGGTTTTCTTTTATTTCTATATGCAGTAAAGTTAGAACTTCTTCCATATCAATTTCTGCTTTTTTCATGGCAATATCTTTTAAATCGACTCCCCACAGCTTTTCGATAAAGCTAAATAAGTTATTATAAGTTAAGCTTTTATCATTAAATTTTCTGCCTTTAATATTATGCAGGTTCATTACTTTTACGGCTTTTTGAAAAAAGTTTTTTGATACCGGGCTGGTTTCCCCGATATATGATCCCTTGTAACCGGCACTGGCCCCGGCTCCAAGTATATACACTGTATTCATGATTACCCCCTTTCCAGACAAATTTATTTTGCTAGCTCTGTTAAATTATTATGCAATTTAAAAATTATGGATAAAATAAAGGCAAAAAGGCAAACTATTACTGTTTTACGGACACCACATGGAGGGGGAGTTAATTTATGAAAGCACACGTAGATCAAGATTTATGTATTAGTTGTGGGGCATGCATTGATATTTGCCCAGAGGTTTTTGACTGGAATGAAGACGATAAAGCCCATGCCATTGTAGATGAAGTTCCTGAAGGACTAGAAGATCAAGCAAGGGAAGCAGCTGACGGGTGCCCCACTGAGGCCATAAAAGTTGACCAGGAATAAAGTGGGGAATGTCAGTGAAAGAGCCCCCTGGGGCCCTGGATATAAAATTATTTATAAGGCGCCAGGAAACACAAGGAGAGGAAGAAAATCAAAAGGGTGAAAAATAGGTTTGAATCCTAGTCTGGGCGCATGTAATTTGCGCCCTTTTTCTCTGTGTCAGAAAGTATAAGTTTTGACGCAGCCAGGGGATTTACCGGAGAAAACAATAGCCGGCAAGTTTAAAGAGCGACATTAAAGATTTAGTTAATATGCAGAGAAAAATTTAGGTCTATTAAGTGGTGTGGAGGGGAAAAATTGTCTAAAATAAAAGTACTTCACTTAATTCGTCCAGCTGCCGGGGGAATGAAAAAGCATTTGCTTGATTTGGTAAGGTATACTGACCGTAAACAATTTGAAGTAGAAGTGGCAGTTCCCGAAGATTGCTCTTACAAACAGGAACTCAGACAAATGGAAGTAAAAATACTCCCTGTTTCACTGGCGGGTAATATTTCACCAATTTACGACTGGCGTGCAATTTGGTACTTGGCCCATTATTTAAAAAAGAATAAAATAATTATACTTCACACCCACGGCTCTAAAGCAGCTTTGGTGGGCAGGATGGCTGCTTTATTTGCTGGGACCCCGGTAGTACTATTTACTGTTCATAATTCTATTTTTTATGATCATTGGTCCCGGTGGAAAAAAAAGTTCATGGCTGAAACAGAAAAGCTGTTAGCCAAGAAAACTGACAAAATTATAACTGTATCCAATCAACTGCGCCGGCAGGTTGTTGAAGTAGAAAAAATACCAGAAGATAAAGTTGTAACCATATATAACGGTATTAATTTAAGGGAAATAGACTCTCATGCCAGTAAACGAAAGCTATGTAAGTCTCTTGGACTGCCTCCCCTGGGACGGATAGTTGGTGTTGTTGCGCGTTTAGCACCTCAAAAAGGTGTTGTTTATTTTATAAAAGCAGCCAGCCTTTTAAAAGAATATCGAGCAAATTTTGTAGTTATAGGTGATGGTCCGCTCCGTAATGAACTAGAAATTAAGATAAAAAAATTAGGACTTCAAGATAGGGTTTTCTTAGCTGGTTATAGAAGTGACATATTCCGGCTTCTCCCTGCTCTAGACATATTCGTACTCCCTTCTTTAACCGAGGGACTGCCTCTTACAATTTTGGAAGCCATGGCTGCTGCTCGGCCCGTAGTGGCAACTAAAGTCGGCGGGGTTCCTGAATTAATAAATCAAGGAATAACAGGGTTACTAGTAGAGCCAGGCAATCCCGGGGAATTGGCTGGTGCAATTGCTGAACTGCTTGAAAATCCAAGCAGGGCCAAGGAATTAGGGATAGCAGGTAAAAAAATAGTATCAGAAAATTTTTGTATTGACAGTATGATTGAAGCGACCATGAAGCTGTATAAAGAATTGTTAAACGATAAGGGTATTTCAAGAGGCTGTATAAATTAGAAAAACGGAGGGAAAGAGCTTGCACCGTATGTTAATAGTTTTTCTGTCATTATTAATGTTCTTTTTTATCAGTACCGGTTATGTAGAAGCGGGACAAGCAGGTTCAGTAATAGTAGTAGTAATAGATAACATTAATATTAATGATTTAGTTGATAATAATCTTGAAAACTTTAGTAAATTAATGAAAGAAGGAGCTGCCGGCCTTTTAAATACTAATACCGAAGGCAGGATTAACGCTCCTAATACCCATATTACCATAGGCGCAGGTGCCCACGCCCTGGGGTCTTCTTTGGCAAATATGGCTTACCCCGCTGATAAAATTTTAGAAGAAGGAACTGCTGCTGAAATTTACCAGCAGAGAACGGGAAGAAAAGCACCTGAAGGGAGTATTGTACAGCTTGGGATTCCCAGGTTAAACCAGGTAAATAAAACACTTTCGCGCAGTGTACAGGTGGGAGCGGTAGGTACGGCACTTCATCAGGAAGGTTTTAAAACTGCTGTATTTGGTAATAGTGACATTACTGATAAGCCTGGCAGGTTAGCTGTATGTATTGCCATGGATAAACATGGTATTGTAGATTATGGTAGTATAGGCCCGGAAATATTAGTAAAAGATCCCAACTTTCCAGGAGGAAAGCGTACAAATTATTCATTACTGCTGAAAGAAGTGGTTAAAAGCCTGCCTAATTACCAGCTGATAGTAGTAGACCTGGGTGATATTAGCAGACTGGAAAAACAAAGCCACAACTTATACAGTGATATATACCAGGAAAATTACCGTTTAACTCTGAAAAGAGTGGACAATTTTCTAGGAAGTCTAGTCCGTGAAATGGGTGAAAAAGACCTCCTTATGGTTGTTTCACCTACACCCCGTGATGCCATGCTGGATGAAAATAAAAAGCTTACTCCCATTATTATTTGGGGCAGCGGCTTCAAGCATGATGGAAGCATGGGCAGAGTCCTGATATCTGGTACAACCAAGCATCCCGGTATAGTTATGAATACAGATATAGCTCCCACAATACTTTCACATTTGGGAATTGAAAGTTCACATTATATCAGCGGAAGACCCATGTACAGTACAAAAATCTCTGGTAATGCGGCAGAGTTTTTAAGCCAAAAACAGCATAGACTGGCAGTTACTTACTCGGCACGGCCGCCTTTACAGGAAGGCTATGTGTTGGTTCAGATAATTGTACTGGCGGTTTCCCTGTGGTTAATATTTGTGGCCAAGAAAGGGTTGAAACTGCTAGAGCCGGCCATGCTGGCTGTGGTTTCAGTCCCCCTTTCATATCTTTTGCTGCCAATGCTTCCTCAGCCTTCTGTAGCGGTAGTGGCGCTGGAATTAATTATCGTTACTTTTCTGCTTACTGCTGCTGCAATTTTGCTGGGGCGTGGGAATTTTATGAATAGTTTTGGACTGCTGGCAGGGATTACATCATTTGCCATCGTTCTGGATATACTGCTGGGACAGCCCATGCAAAAACAGGCCGTATTAAGCTATGATCCTATGGTAGGTGCACGTTTTTACGGTATTGGTAATGAATATATGGGGGTTTTAATTGGGGCTACAATTATGTTTACGGCACTAATTTTAAATAAATATCCCCGCTATCGTAAAATACTAACGGCAGCAGCTGGCATATACTTTAGTATAACAATTTATTGTATGGGAGCACCGCATTTAGGAACAAATGTAGGTGGTACAATAGCAGCAGCCGCGTCATTTCTTTTAAGTTTATTACTTTTCACTGGACTAAATCTAAGACCAAAGGCAATTGGGTTTATAGCTTTAGCAGTAGTGCTGTTGCTGCTGGGATTTATTTTTTATGATGTAAGCCGGCCCATTCAACAGCAGTCGCACATTGGGAAGACTGCAAGCCTAATCTTAAACGGCGGTGCTATTGAAATAGTACACATCATTAATAGAAAATTGGGTATGAACTTAAAGCTGCTCCGTTATACAGTTTGGAGCAAGGTACTGCTTGCCAGTATTATTACCTTAGCAATTTTGTTTTACAAACCCCGGGGTGTAATGAAGGATATCCAAAATAAGTACCCTTATCTATTTAAAGGATTTGTTGGGGTTGTAACAGGGGCCCTGCTGGCCTTTGCTTTTAACGATTCAGGGGTGGTAGCAGCTGCAACTACTATGATATTTGGAGCCCCCCCGTTAATTGTAATGGTATTAAATGAGCAAATTAGATAGGAGGTTGTAGATTGCGCATTGGGAGATTTTCCTACAAGGAGCAGGTTTTTACCGGAAACCTTTCAGATGATGGTAAAGTTTACCCGTTAACAGGTGAAATCTACCGGGATATAAAAACTGCACCTTATGGTTACCCGTTGGAGGAAGTTAAGGTGTTGGCTCCCTGCCGGCCCAGTAAAATTGTATGTGTAGGTTTAAATTATCGCGATCATGCAGAAGAATTAGGTCTGCCTGTTCCTGATGAACCGGTGCTGTTTCTGAAACCTCCTACCACTGTAATTGGTCCAGGTGAAGCTGTAGTAATTCCCCCGCAAAGTAAGCAGGTAGATTTTGAAGGGGAATTGGCTGTTGTTATTAGATACCGGGCCAAAGACATAACAGCTGAAGAAGCACCTTACTATATACTGGGATATACACCGGCCAATGATGTTACAGCCAGGGACCTGCAAAAAAAAGATGGGCAGTGGACCAGGGCCAAATCATTTGATACATTTTGTCCACTGGGTCCGTACATAGTAACTAATGTTGATCCCAACAATTTAACTATTAATACTTATTTGAACGGGGTTTTAAAGCAGCATGTTTCCACAAGCAGCTTCATATTTAATGTTTATACCCTAGTAAGTTTTATATCTAAGGTAATGACGCTGCTTCCAGGTGATGTTATACTTACTGGAACACCAGCAGGTGTTGGTACAATGCTGGACGGGGATAAAGTGGAAGTAGAAATTGAAAATGTCGGGAGATTGGCAAACCCGGTGATTGAATAGCATTAAATAACGGCGCAAAACAATGTAAAATTAATATATATTACTTTATCTTTAGATAGTGGCGATAATTCATTAATTTTTTATTGACATCAAAAAATGTTGTGTTAAAATTGGGTTTGTGGAAATTGAGGTAAGAAAAATTTATCAGGGGGATTGGTAATTGGAAAAAATAACAAAAAGGGGGACTGAATTGAAAATGAAAAAACTGGGCCGGCATATTTTAGCGGAAATCTATGGGTGCAAGTTTGACATCTTAAATGATGTCAAAAAGGTAGAAGAAATAATGGTTAATGCAGCCTTAGAAGCAGGGGCAGAGGTTAGGGAGTTTGTGTTTCACAAGTTCAGTCCGCAGGGCGTTAGCGGGGTGGTGGTAATTTCCGAAAGTCACCTGGCAATTCATACTTGGCCTGAACTTGGCTATGCGGCAGTGGATGTATTTACCTGCGGTGATAAAGTTAACCCGTGGGATTCATGCAATTACCTGGTAAGAGAATTTGGTGCTGCAGATATGTCTGCTAAAGAAACAGAAAGAGGTATCCTACATGACGTAGACGTCCAGCCTGCTGTAAATTTATAGGAGGGGATATTATTAGTAGTCACTATGCAAAGGGCTAGCGAAACCTTGCAAATCCTAAGAGGATTGCAAGGTTTTTGCTTTTTGGGAGGAAATTTCAACTTCTTTAATGGCAGGAAATTTAATGATCATAACGAATACTTAATAAGCTATTGAAGGGGGGAGCAGACAATTGTCAGAATTATTTAATGCAATTAATGATGAGCTAAAACTAGTTAACACTAAAATAAATGAAGAATTGAATATAAAAAAGGCCGGGCACGCAGGTAAATACGCTCATTTAGATTTTTCCCGGGTAGATAGTACTATGCGCCCGGCTATAGTTATTCTTACTGCAAAATTATTTGATTATAAACGGGACCAAATTATAGTTCTAGCCAGCATTATGCAGTTTATATATATGGCTTCCCGGGTACATGCTAATATTACAGAAATAGACCCCCCGGTGAACCAAAATGTTGATCCAAGGGATGGTATTCAATTTCCTGTATTGGTTGGAGATTACTTATACGGGAAATTCTTTACTTTATTGAGTGATGCTAAGCTTATTAAATATTTAGATACACTGGCAGAGACAATCTGCAGTATTAATGAAGGTGAAATATTAAAAAACCAAAACCCAAAGGCCACTATGTCTGCTGCACCGGATTTAGTATTTACAATTGTTCGTAAAGAAACAGCTGAATTATTTGCCAACTGCAGTTATTTAGCTGCTCGTGTTTCCGGGGCCAATGATGAAGAAAGAAAAAATATGTATAATTTTGGTTTGAATTTTGGATTGGGTTATGGTCTGCTTGAACAGGGAGCTTCCCACAAGTTTGCGGCGGAGTATTTCCAAAAAGCTGTGAAGTGCTTAGACTCCTTAGATAATGGCCCGGTTAGGGATCAGCTGATTGAACTAATAAACATGGTTAAGGAAAATGAAGAACTTTTAATGCACAGAATGGTGGGTTAGTAATGCTAAAAAAAGAAGTAAAGCAGAACAAGTTACCTATACCTGAGCATTTTCGCAATAAAGAAGAATATGTGCATTCGATCTTTTCTACTATAGCTCACCGGTACGATTTACTGAATACCCTGCTTTCATTTAACAGGGATAAGTACTGGCGAAGATTTACTGTTCAGAAATGCAATCTTAAACCAGGCGGTATAGGGCTTGATGTGGCCTGCGGCACAGGGATGCTTTGTATTGAACAAGCCAGGGTGGTTGGAAAGTCAGGCAGGGTAATAGGTGTAGATTTTTGTGAAAATATGCTGGAGGTAGGAAGAAAAAATATAGATGCAACGCCATATAAAGATATAGTTGAATTCAGGCATGGTAATGCCATAGATCTGCCTTTTGATGATAACACCTTTGATTGTGCTACAATTGGTTTTGCCCTGCGAAATGTACCTGACATTAAAAAAACAATTGCAGAAATGCGCAGGGTAGTTAAACCAGGTGGACATGTTGTGTCACTGGAACTTTCTAAACCCAGCATTCCAGTATTTAAACAAATGTATTATTTATACTTTGAGAGGATATTACCATTTTTGGGCAAATTAGGTATTGGTAAGGATGGCCCTTACAGCTACCTTCCCCAATCTTTAAAAGTATTCCCACATCAAAAAGAAATTAGAGACTTGTTTGTCGATGTAGGATTAAAAAATGCTTGTTATTATGAGTTAACAGGTGGTATTGTATCTGTTCACGTTGGTATGAAGTAATACTGATAGCACAGGGGTGACCTTTTATGGCTTATAAGGATTTAAGAGAATTCATTAAATTTTTGGAGCAAAAAGATCTGGTAAAGAGAATTAAAACAGAAGTAAGTAATGAATTGGAAATTACTGAAATAACTGATCGTGTAACCAAGGCTGGAGGACCTGCTTTGTTGTTTGAAAATGTAAAAGGCTATAATATACCGGTGGTTACAAACTTGATGGGGACGTTGGAACGAATGCAGATGGCTCTTGGAGTAGATGATTTAGACGATATTGGAAAAGAAATAATGAGTTTTCTCCAGCCCCCTGAACTGCCCACCGGTTTTTTTGATAAATTAAAAGCTCTGCCGAAACTGGCTCAAATTTCTTCTTTTTTACCTAAAACCGTTAAAACCGGCCCAGTGAAAGAAGTAATTATAAAAGAAGATATTAATTTGTATAAATTTCCTATTTTAAAATGCTGGCCCGGTGACGGGGGTCCCTTTATAACCCTTCCTTTGGTCTTTACAAAGGATCCCGAAACGGGTAGGCGAAACGTGGGTATGTACCGCATGCAGGTGTACGACAAAACAACCACGGGAATGCACTGGCATATTCATAAGAGCGGCAGGGAGCACATGGATAAAAGTAAGCGCTTTGGAAAGCCGTTGGAAGTAGCAGTGGCACTGGGTGGGGACCCGGCTACTATTTACAGTGCTACAGCACCGCTGCCGCCGGAAATTGACGAAATGCTTTTTGCAGGATTTTTACGCAAAGAGCCTGTGGAAATGGTCAAGTGTGAAACGGTTGATATTGAAGTGCCTGCTAATGCGGAAATTATATTGGAAGGATATGTTGATCCTGGTGAAACTAGGCTAGAAGGACCTTTTGGCGATCATACCGGCTATTACTCCCCTGCGGATCAATATCCCGTATTTCATGTAACCTGTATAACTCACCGGAAAAATCCTATTTATCCGGCTACAATTGTAGGAAGACCTATCCAAGAAGATTATTTTATGGGTAAGGCAACTGAGCGTATTTTCCTGCCCTTGATAAAAATGCAGGTGCCGGAAATTGTAGACATCAATATGCCTGCTGAAGGAGTTTTTCATAACTGTGTTATAGTTTCAATTTGTAAGCGCTACCCCGGCCAGGCTAAAAAAGTAATGTGTTCCATGTGGGGTATGGGTTTAATGGCCCTAGCTAAGCTGATAATTGTCGTGGACGAGGAAGTAAATGTCCAGGACGTATCGGAAGTAATGTGGAGAGTATTCAACAATATTGATGCTAAACGTGATATGCTCATAGTAGATGGCCCACTGGACGACCTAGATCATGCTGCTCCACTTTATCGCTACGGTTCTAAGCTGGGTATTGATGCTACTAAAAAGTGGCCGGAAGAAGGGTATAACAGGGAATGGCCCGATGTTATAGAAATGTCAGAGGACATTAAAGCATTAGTTGACAGGAAGTGGAAAGAATATGGCATCTAGTACCATTCCGGCAAGTAAAATAAAAATATTTTTAGAAATGATTAAATTTGAACATACGGTTTTTGCTTTACCATTTGCATATATTGGTGCATTGTTGGTGGGTAAAGAAGTTCCATCAGGTATGGATTTGCTGTGGATTACATTGGCCATGGTAGGGGCAAGGACTGCAGCTATGTCCTTAAACAGGATTATTGACAGGCATATAGATGCCCAAAACCCCCGTACTGCCAATAGAGCAATCCCCAAGGGACTGCTTTCAGTGGCAGAAGTGTGGTTATATGTGGTGTTGTCATTATTATTGCTTCTAGTGGCAACATTAAATCTCAGTGAACTGGCATTCAAACTGTTTCCAGTGGCAGTACTTGCCCTGGTAGTTTACCCATATACAAAACGTTTTACCTGGGCATGTCACTTTGTATTAGGTGCTACACTGGCTTTAGCCCCCCTGGGAGCATGGATTGCTATTTCAGGAAGTTTTGCTCCCGCAGCTGTACTTTTAGGTGCAGGGGTTATGTTTTGGGTTGCTGGGTTTGATATCATTTATGCCTGCGATGACTATGATTTTGACAGAAAGAACGGTATATATTCTATACCTGCATGTTTTGGTATCAGCAAGGCATTAAAAATATCATCCATGTTTCATGTAATTGCTCCCATTATTTTCTTGGCAGTGGGAATTATCCTGGATTTAGGATGGTTTTATTTTGCAGGAGTTGTTACTGCTGTATTAATTTTATTTTATGAACATTCACTGGTTAAACCACACGATTTGTCCAGGGGTGGGGTAGCCTTTTTTACCATGAACGGAATATTAAGTATGGTAATGTTTGTTTTCACCTTTCTAGATATATTGTTTTAGCAAAATAATTGAATTTAATTTTTGTCTATGCTGCTAAGGAGATGAAAACATGGAGGAAGTTTTTAGACAAAGTGAATTAAAAGATATTGCAGAAAAAGTGTATAACGGGGAGAGACTTACCCGCGAAGACGGTATAAAACTTTATCAGTCAAATGACCTGCTGGCCATCGGTAGGTTAGCAAATTATGTTCGGGAAAAGAAAAACGGAAACAGGGCATATTTTATAGTTAACCGTCATATTAATCACACTAATATTTGTGAAAATCGTTGCCAGCTTTGTGCCTTTGGGCGGGATGCTGATGATCCTAAAGCATATGTACTTTCGTTGGATGAAATTGAAGAAAAGGCCCGTTCCTGCCGCAGTGAAAAAATATCCGAGATACACATTGTTGGCGGCCTGCATCCTGACCTAAAGTTGGATTATTACTTAGAAATGCTTAGAAGGGTGCGGAAAGCACTGCCTGATGTGATTATTCAGTCTTTTACTGCCGTAGAGGTGGATTACCTGGCTAGGCTGCACAACCTGCGTGTTGAAGATGTTTTAAAAGCATTAATGGATGCTGGCTTGGACTCACTTCCCGGTGGTGGGGCAGAAATATTTGCCCCCCGGGTGCGAAAAATAATATGTGATAAAAAAATATCAGGCGAACGTTGGTTGGAAGTACACAAAACTGCTCATCGCCTGGGGATGCGTACCAATGCCACAATGCTTTACGGCCATGTGGAAACTATTGAGGAACGAATTGACCACATGCTGGCCCTCAGGGAGGCACAGGATGAAACTGGTGGGTTCCTTACTTTTATACCGCTGGCCTTTCATCCCCAAAATACTCAATTAGAGTCAATGAATATATCTCGTACAACAGGTTTTGATGATTTAAAAACTTATGCTGTATCAAGACTAATGCTGGATAATATTGACCATATTAAGGCTTACTGGGTATTAACCGGACCGAAATTGGCCCAGGTGTCTCTGTCTTTTGGTGTTGATGACCTGGATGGTACGGTAGTTGAAGAAAATATTGCCCATGATGCTGGTGCAGATACAGATCAATACATGCCTAAAAAGAAATTAATAAAAATGATAAAGGCAGCGGGACGTCAGCCGGTAGAAAGGGATACGATGTATAATGTTTTGGGGGAGGTTTTTTAGGTGACTAAACTGCGGTTGGGGCAGGTGGATTATATCAACTGCATGCCTGTTTACCACGCCCTAGAGGAAGGACAAATACCCTTAGATGCAACGGTAGTAAAAGGTACCCCGGCCAAGCTGAATAAAATGTTTTTGAATGGGGAGCTGGATATTACTCCCATCTCATCCATCGAGTATGCCAGACATGCCAGTGAATGCTTTATTCTTCCCAACCTTTCAATCAGTTCTGATGGTAGGGTTGGCAGTATATTCCTGTTTAGTAAAGTTCCTGTTACCGAGCTGGATGGAAAGCAGGTGGCACTTACTACTTCGTCAGCAACTTCGGTTGCCTTGCTAAAAATACTTTTTGAACATTATTATCATGTTGATGTAGAGTACAGCACTATGGAACCAGATTTAGATGGTATGCTGCAGAATGCGGATGCTGCACTGTTAATTGGTGATGATGCGATGCTGGCTAACCAGAGGGTAAGTGTCGAGCAGCTTCCTATTAATGTTACTGATCTAGGTGAAGCTTGGAAAGAATTTACTGGTGAAAAAATGGTATTTGCCGTATGGGTTATACGTAAAGACTATGCTGAGCATAACAAAGATCAAGTAACAGTGATAACAGAGACTTTATACCGTTCAAAACTTATAGGTACTAAACAGTTGGAAACTTTAATAGATATAGCTGCCAGAAAAAGTGGTCTGCCCAGGGAACTATTAACTGAATATTTCCAGTTAATTAATCACGAATTTGATGAAGATTACCGCCGGGCTTTAATAACTTTTTATGACTATGCTTATAAAAGCGGGCTGATTGAAGAACGAGTACGTTTAAACGTCTGGGGTGAAGAAATTGGCAGCTGATTTTGAGTACATTATTAATAAAGCAGTAAACGGGGAACGATTGAATTTAGAAGAGGGCGTGGCCCTCTTATCTTGTCCGGACCTTACACTGCTAGGGCAGGCCGCTAATATTGTTAAAAACAAAATGCACCCGGAAAAAATTGTTACTTTTGTGATTGACCGCAATATTAATTATACAAACATCTGCCAGTGCCAATGTAAATTTTGCGCCTTTTACCGTAAAAAAGATGACAGTGATGCTTATGTTATTTCTGAGGATGTCTTGTATAAAAAAATAGAAGAAACGCTGTCTGTTGGCGGTACAACTGTAATGATCCAGGGGGGGCTTCATCCTGACCTAGGTTTAAATTATTATCTTAATATGCTCCGCAGTATTAAGGAGCGATATAACATTCATATTCATTCTTTTTCACCACCGGAAATTGTACACATGGCTGAAAATTCTGGACTTCCTGTAAAGGAGGTATTAAAACAGCTTAAAGATGCAGGATTAGATTCGCTGCCCGGTGGAGGGGCAGAAATACTAGTTGACAGGGTTCGTAAAAAAATAAGCCCTAATAAAATTGGCTGGGAACAGTGGATGGAAGTAATGAAATGTGCTCACAGCCTGGGAATGAAATCCACTGCCACTATGATGTTTGGACATGTAGAAACATTGGAAGAACGGGTAATGCACATGATTAGGGTAAGGGATCTGCAGGATGAAACAGGTGGCTTTACGGCTTTTATTCCCTGGAGTTACCAACCAAAAAACACTGAACTTGGTGGTGAGACGGCCACCGGGGTAGATTATCTTAAAACATTGGCAGTATCCCGCTTAATATTAGATAATGTTCCTAATATTCAGGCGTCATGGGTTACCCAAGGTGCAAAAATGGGACAAGTTGCTCTGGTTTTTGGAGCCAATGATTTTGGCAGTACTATGCTGGAAGAGAATGTGGTTAGAGCGGCGGGAGTTACCAACCGGGTTCCGCTGGAGGAAATTATCCGCTGCATTAAAGATGCGGGTTATATACCGGCCCAGCGAACACCGCTTTACCAGATTATTAAGTACTTTGAATAAAATAATCAAAGAGCCAATCTCTCTTGGAGACTGGCTCTTTTTGCTTAATCCTGAATATCCTTGCCACATAGGTAAAATTTTTATTGATGGTAGTTAAAAACTTTAACTATATGCCATAATGCCATATAATGTTATTGTAAAGACTTGGAGGTGTATTATTCTTAATGTCAGAAGTTGGACAAATGTTAAAAAGGCTTCCATTATATGCAAAGTTAGTTTATGAAATGTTTAGTACTATGGCGATGACAAAAAAACAAAAGATGCTGCTGGCGGCAGGCCTTGCTTACATGTTGTCACCGGTGGATTTAATACCTGGTTTTATACCAGTGCTTGGCCAGCTTGATGATATTGTGGTTACCCTAACAGTACTGGTAAAAATACTTCAAGAACTATCGTCAACGGAGAGGGATTATTACCTGGGAAAGTTCCAAATTAACTTAGAAATGTTGGAAAAAGATCTTCAACTGGTCAGGGATTTAGCTCATAATATAACCAATGGTATAGTGGATAATAGTGGTAAATTACTCCGGGTTGGGGGAAAACTAGCTTATAAACTGGCTCAATGGGGTGCTTTATCTGCTGCCAAAGGGGCGGCAAATCTGGTAATGAGTACCAGAAAAAAGTAAATCTAAGCCTGTTTAAAAAATATACCGGAGCGAGGGAGTATCATGGCTACATCTAAACAAGTAAATTTACTGCGAGAACTGCCCGCTGTTGATGAAATGCTTAGGCAGGATGAAATAATAAAACTTCTGCAGTCTCACCCGCGGGCAGAAGTAGTGGAAGCTGTCAGGGAGGCTTTAAATAATGCCCGTGAGGGGATATTCAACGGGAAAATTACGTCTGTTGATATACAAATGCTGGTTAATGATGTTTTAAACATGGTTAAGTTATCTACAGTACCTAATCTACGGCCGGTGATTAATGCCACCGGGGTAATTCTTCATACCAATTTAGGCCGGGCTCTGCTTTCGGACCGGGCCAGGGAAGCTGTTCAGGAAATATCCAGGGGCTACTGCAATTTAGAAATTAACCTTCATACCGGCAAAAGGGGATCCCGTTACAGTGCGGTGGAAGGGCTTCTAACAAAGCTTACCGGGGCTGAGGATGCGCTGGTGGTTAATAACAATGCTTCCGCTGTTTTATTAGCTCTGGGAACCCTGGCAAAGGGAAAGGAAGTTATTGTTTCTAGAGGGCAGCTGGTGGAAATTGGAGGTTCATTCCGCATTCCTGAAGTCATGGCTCAAAGCGGAGCTTACTTGGTAGAAGTAGGTGCAACCAACAAGACATATCCTAAAGACTATGAAAGAGCTATTTCTGATGAAACTGCACTGCTGCTAAATGTACATACCAGTAATTATCGAATTGTAGGGTTTACCAGGGAAACTACAGTGGAAGAACTGGTACAGCTGGGGAAAGCTTATAACCTGCCGGTAATGTGTGACCTGGGCAGCGGTTTTTTAGTAGATTTATCACCTTATGGACTGCCTAAAGAACCGACTGTTCAGGAAACGGTTAAAGCAGGGGCAGATGTGGTTACTTTCTCAGGAGATAAGTTATTAGGCGGCCCGCAGGCGGGGGTTATTGTTGGTAAAAAACAGTTTATTGAAAAGATGAAGAAAAACCCACTGACCAGGGCAGTTAGAATAGATAAATTTACTGTAGCAGCCCTAGAAGCTACTTTAAGGGAGTACTTGGATCCGGAAAAGGCTAAACAAAATATTCCTACTCTGCGAATGCTTACTGAACCTTTGGAAAACTTACAGCAGAGAGCGCAAGAACTGGCAGAATGCATTGAAAATAAGGTAAGAGGAATGGCAGAAGTGAATTATGAAGAAGGGTTATCACAAGTTGGCGGAGGAGCTATGCCTACAGCACATTTACCAACTGGGTTAGTACGAGTTAATCCTAAAAAAATAGCAGTAGAAGACCTTGTAACCAAGCTTCGGTTGGGAGAGCCTCCTGTGGTGGGACGGGTTCAAGATGATTCCCTATTACTTGATGTGCGTACACTGCAGAAAGATGACATTGACCTGCTGGTACAGGCGCTGTATAGGGCAATGGAGGAAGAATAATACTTCAACAATTTGATAGGCTAGCGTGGTGAGAGATGTGAAGCATATTATTATTGGCACCGCTGGACATGTAGATCATGGTAAAACAATGCTGATTAAAGCGCTCACAGGTATAGACACTGATCGCCTGCGGGAGGAAAAGGAACGGGGCATATCAATAGAGCTTGGTTTTGCCTCTCTGACTTTACCCAGCGGGCGCCGGGCAGGTATCGTAGATGTGCCGGGGCATGAGCGCTTTATAAAAAATATGCTGGCGGGTGTAAGCGGCATAGACCTGGTTCTTTTAATAATAGCAGCTGATGAAGGTGTAATGCCTCAAACCCGGGAGCATTTTGATATTCTCCAGCTTCTGCAGGTTAGGAAAGGTATTGTTGTTTTAACTAAAACAGATCTTGTGGAACCAGAATGGCTGGAGCTGGTAAAGGAAGAAGTGCGGGAGTTTTTAGTTGGCACAACCATGCAGGATGCTCCGCTGCTTGCTGTTTCTTCAGTTACTGGAGAAGGAATAAAAGAGCTATTAAAAACTATAGATAAAATGATAGAACATACTGAAGAAAGAAATACTGCTGGATTTATGCGCCTGCCGGTGGATCGAGTATTTTCTGTGACAGGGTTCGGTACAGTTGTAACCGGTACAATGGTGTCTGGTGAAATTTTTGAAGGTGATGAAGTTGAAATAATGCCCTCTGGCTTAAAAAGCAGGGTGCGAGGACTTCAGGTGCATGGAACAAAAGTTAATAGGGCTAGGGCCGGCCAACGAGTAGCAATTAACTTGGCCGGGGTTGAAGTTGAAGACATAAAGAGGGGGGACGTTGTTACCGTACCTGGTACTTTAACTCCCTCATTCCGGCTGGATGCCAAGCTGTATTTACTAGAACATGCAGTAAAAACTCTCAAGAACCGGGCTAGACTGCGCCTGCATATAGGAACAGATGAGATTATGTCCAGGGTTATTTTGCTGGACCGTGATGAGCTTCAACCCGGGGAAAGTGCCTATGTTCAGTTTCAAGTGGAAGAAAAAACAGTGGCCAGCAAAGGTGACAGATTTGTTATCAGGACATATTCTCCCATGTACACCATCGGTGGTGGTGTAATTATTGACCCGGCTCCCGGGAAACATAAGCGTTTTCGCCCGGAGGTAATTAATGAACTGGTCACTAAGGAAAAGGGTACACCAGAAGAACTGGTTCTTCAGTTTGTTTCCAGCCATTATGTGCCAACACCGGTAGAAGATATAAGTATTGAACTGCACCTTTCCCCTGATGAAATTGCAGGTGCAGTGCAGAAACTGGTGGAAAAACAAAAAATAAAACAAATAACTGCTGACAATAAAAATGTGATTATACCTAAAAGCAGGTATTACAAGTGGACTGAAGAAGTTACCGGGTTGGTTTCACAGTACCATAAAAAATATCCTCTGAGAGAGGGTTATCCTAAAGAAGAGCTGAGGTCACGCCTTTTTTCATCTATTAATGTTAAGGAATACCAGCATATACTGCAGGCTATGCAAGATGACGGGATAATTATATTGAATCCACAGACTATTACGCTCCCGAATTTTAACGGTGAACCAACTGGTAAAACTGCTGATATTATAAAAAAAATAGAAACACTGCTTAAAGATAAAGGTTTTAAGCCGCCTAAGTGGAAAGAAATATTAAAAAGAGAAAACATAAACGAGGAGGACGGCGGGGAGTACTTATCTTATTTGAATCGAACTGGTAAAATTATAAAAATTTCTGATGAAATATATTTTCATAGAGAGATTCTCGACGAAGCTAGGAAGAAAATAATTAAATATTTAAAAGAAAACGGCAGCATTACCATATCAGAAGCCAGGGATTTATTAGGGACTACTAGAAAATATGCTCTTCCACTAATGGAATATTTTGACCGCCAACGAATAACCAGGAGGATTGAAGACAACCGGGTATTAGGAGTGAAAGGGAGAGAAATGGAGTAAACCGGGAACAATTTTCCCGGTTTACTTTAATTAATGTTATTTTTGTTTTTGCTGCTGCTGGGCCTGCTGGAAAACCTTGTACTGGGGTTCCTGCTGTTCAATATAATTACATCTACTTTCCATACCTTGGCATATGGATTCTAACTGCTGGGCATATTGGCCAAACATTTGCTTTGCATTTTGGTCTTGAGTTTCCAGTGCATAAGATTTTAAGTCAGCATATGCCCCTTGTAAGGTTGCCAGAGTTTGGTGCATTTTTTGTCCAATCATAAAATAGAACCCCTCCTTAAAATTTTGTTGCCTGCAGCGGCATTAATATTTTTAACTAATCTTTTGTATTTTATATGTTGAATTTTATGGTTTTTGTGTAATAAAAATTTTTTTACAATATCAGAAAGTATAATTGACGCAACCAAGGTATTTACCGGAGAAAACGATAGCCGGCAAATTCAAAGAGCGACGGAGTGTAAATACCTTGAAGGTGATAAGACCGAAGGTTTTTTGACTTAAATAAGTAATGAAAGGAAGAAAGGCAATGGTAACCGCAGAAACTTTTAAAAGGGGTTTAAACAAGGGTATTGTTACCACATGGGAACTTACCAAAGTTGTTGTTCCTGTATACATATTTGTTACCTTTTTAAGTTACACACCAGTATTAGAATGGCTGGCAGGAGTGTGTCAACCTTTTATGTATTATCTCGGCCTTCCGGGAGAAGCATCATTGGCACTGGTTATGGGTTACGCTTTAAATATATACGCTGCAATAGGGGTAATTACTTCGTTAGCATTATCCAGTAAAGAGATAACTATTTTAGCAGTTATGCTGCTTTTGTGTCACAGCCTCCCCGTTGAGACGGCGGTGGCAAAGCGCACCGGGGTTAGCGGTACAATTATAATTACTTTAAGAGTTTTACTTTCTATTTTTAGCGGGCTTGCTTTAAACTGGCTGATGTAAGGAGGAAGAAACATTGGATTATGCAGCATTTTTAAAAGATGCTATTAGCGGCAGTTTAGATCAGGTGCTTTTAATGGCGGCTATAATATTTCCACTGATGCTGGTTCTGGAAATTGCCAGGGATTTAAATGTTTTAGATAAACTAAGTATTATTCTTCGGCCGCTTATGAGATTGTTTAAAGTATCTGATAAAGGTACCATCCCTCTTATGGCCGGACTGGTTTTCGGTATAAGTTATGGTGCAGGGGTTATTATAGATTCAGCTAAAAGCGGTGAGCTTAATTTTAGAGATCTTTATTTAATAAATATATTTTTAGTAGTATGCCATTCCTTGTTTGAAGATACAGCCCTTTTTGTTGTGCTGGGGGCAGATTTTACTTTTCTTGTGGTTAGCCGCTTTATACTGGCCGTTATAGTTACCCTAGTGTTCAGCTGGTGGAAAAAATTTACTATTCAAGAAACTGTATTAAACAGCACGGGAAGGACGGACAGCCGCCATGTTTGATATCAGGCAGTTTGCTTCAGGGCAGGGAAAACATTCAGTCACCATTATTGCCACAGTAACCCCCGATGGACTGGTGATCCAGGTATTAGGGGGGGAACAACCTCACGTGGGAGCGGTGGTTATGACAATACCCCGACCCAGCCTTTCTGATGAGAAAAATATTTCCAGCAATTCTTTTGTGCTGCCCCGCCTGGCTCATAAAGATGATGAACTGGCCCGCCCAGTGGCAGAAAAATTGGCCCGGTACTACAATGTTCCCGTGGTTGTTGTTGCTGGTGTTCATATTGACAATGCTTCACCGGCGGATATTGAACAAATAATTATGAACTGCAACCGGGCAGTTGACAAAATGATGGCAGAATTAATTTTACCTTGATGATAAATAATATAACCAGGTGGTGTTAATATTGGATTATACTTGTTTAATGTGCAACCATCTGGTGGAAATTACACAGCCCTGTCCAAGCTGTGGTGCTGCAATGCAGAACCTGGGACTTCTACAAGATTTTTATGACCCGTATAGTCCTTACCTGGACCAGGAGATATATGAAGACGGGTATAAAAATTATAATCAGCACTACTGTGTTCATTTAATGCGCTGCGACCGCTGTGATATTGAACTTTTTTATCCCTATAGACGCTTAAATGAACAGCAGCTGCATCAATATGCCAATAATGGGGGATAAAGTAATATTATTTGCCTTAGTTCAAGTACATAATAAATCAGGGGTGAAAACAATGCGGCAAAACATGAATGATGGAGAAAGGATGCTCAGTGTTATTGGCGGCCTTGCTTTTGCAGGTTTAGGCATGTCAGGAAGGCTGAGAGATTCGCTTTACGGGAAAGCTCTGGCAGCTATGGGGATCAAATCAGCGGTGTTTGGTATGGTGGGATACAACCCACTTTTGGATTTATTCAATGAATAATATAAAACTTGTTGAGGTTTATCAAAAGGGGTGCCTCATGACTTGTGAGACACCTCTTTTCTGTATTATCAGATAGTATAAGTTTGATGATACAAATCTCATAGCTCATTATTTTGTAAAGAAAGCAATTCCTATTGCCTCGGGGCCGCTGTGACAACCAACAACAGGCCCTAAACTGCCTAACATCATTTCCTGGTAGTTTAATTCCTCTCTTGCTTTATTTACCAGCTCATTTAATGCCAGTTTATTTCCAGCATCCGCTGCATAGATATAGGTTTGTTTGCCTTCGGTTTCGGCTTTAATCAGCTCAACCAGGCGGTTAATAGCTTTTTTGCGCCCTCTTATTTTTTCAACGGGATATATTACGCCGTCTGTTAAAACTAAAAGCGGTTTAATATTTAACAGTGTTCCTAAAAAAGCCGTGGCATGGCCAATTCTGCCACCTTTCGCAAGGTATTCTAGGGTATCTACAATAAAGTAAATTTTTATATTTGGTATGGTTTGTTTTACAACATTGATGACGTCTTCCATGCTCTTACCTTCCGCAGCTGCTTTGGCAGCCTCAAGAACTAAAAGGCCCAACCCGACACTTACTGTGCCTGAATCAATAACATGAATGTCTGCATCCGGCAGCATCGATTTTGCCAGCAGAGCAGCCTGGTAGGTACCACTTAAATGGCTGGATATATGGATAGAAATTATACTATGTCCCTGGTCGGCTAGTGATTTGAATACTTCATAAATTTCTCCGGGAGATGGTTGAGAAGTTGAGGGAATAGATTTTTCATTTTTTATTCGTTTATAAAATTCTTCAGGCTTAATTTCTATTTGATCTTTATAGGATTCAGTACCAAAGTTTACTTTAAGTGGTATCATGCTGATGTCATATTTTTTTAAAAGATCTGGTGATAAATCGGCTGTACTGTCAGTTACAATTTTTACAGGGGCCAACGCAAACACCTCTTGTGATTGTTTATTGGACACTAAACCTTCTTATTTCGACATAAGTATTATAATACCTTTGCCTAAAAATTTTAATATTATTTATATAACAGGATAATTAATTTTAATAAAGAAATATATTGTATGTACCAAGAATTAACTAAGGAGGCTAAAAAAGTGAAAAAAGTTCTTGTCTTGATGATTTTTTTGATTGCACT
>JACDOL010000029.1 GCA_017656165.1 Desulfotomaculum sp. | reverse complement strand
AAATATTACCTTAATTTTCAGAAAATCGGAGAAAATATTTTACTCTATCATTACATTCCATAAAAAAACGCCAGTTATTCCACCAAATACAACGACAACAACATTAAGTCCTAAAAACGCTAAAAGCACAGCAATAAAAGTTCCTGATAAGGCTGATTCAACGCTTTCAGTTGACGTGAAGATTCCGGGAAAAATTAAAGCACTTATGGTTGCGCACGGTATATACCGTAAAAATGTCTTTAGGAATGGGGGCAGTTTTTCACCATCTAACAGCAGTAATGGAAGCATACGGGGTATGTAGGTTACCGCTGCCATTCCAATAACTATTAACAATAAATCATTCACTATCTACTACCCTCCTCAGTTAAAAATACTGCACCGGCAGCAGCTGCTGCAACAGCAGATATTACTATACTCCATCCTGAAGACAGAGCAGAAAATAATGGTATATATCGTAAAGCTGAATGTATTCCCGCAGCAGCAAGTGCAACAGCCATATACTGTTTTGAATTTTTTAAAGTTGGGACTAATAGGCCTATAAACATGGCATAAAGTGCAATCCCCATGCTTGTTTTAATAGTTTCCGGAAGACCAGCAGCTAAAAATATCCCTCCCCAAGTACCTATATTCCAAGCAGCAAAGGCAGTAAAGTTTAGTCCCAATATAAACCCCGGACTTAAAACTGGTTTCCGTGAAAAGGAAGCCACCGAAAAAGTTTCGTCAGTAATACCAAAAGCTAATACTGCCTTTAATGTTTTAGACATATTTTTATTTAGACGAGTGGATAGTGATGCGGACATCAGCAGGTGCCTTAAATTAAGAATAAACGTGGTTAAGATAATTTCCCAGGGTGCTGTCCCAAGTATCATCAGGTTAACGGCTACAAATTGGCTGGCCCCTGCAAAAACTAAAAACGACATCAAGGAAGCTATAACAGCAGGAATACCCGCTGTTTTAGCCAAGAGACCAAATGCCAGCGCAATCGGAATATACCCTATGGCTATAGGTATACCTGATTTAAAGCCTTCAATTATATAAAAATATTTTATGCCGGATACAGGTCCATGGCCCCCTTCACCTTTTCCTGCCAAATGAGGATTCATAATAAACCTCCGCTCTCATGTTTGTTTTATATAATTTACAAACTACAAGAACTCACCACAAGCTAATTATCATGCTACATCTTTGACATTAAAAGGCTTTTTTAGAATTGATGGTAACTGCAAGCATGATATATCGCACAAAATAGCTTCCTGAGACTATATTTTACCAAAAAAAAGGTGTTTTCTGTATTTTTTTATCTAAATAAATTCTTTAAATCTTACACTCCGTATCGTCTTAACACTTTTCTATAACCCCACAGGCCAATCTCTTTCCTGCATCACCTGCCGGTTGAGTCCTATAATCATCAGGGTTTTTGTGAATAATGACAGACTTACCTATAACCTGGTAGGGTTTAAAAGCGCTAGTAAAAAAACACATTCTTGCATACCCGTTATTTGAAAAAAGCACGGGAAAATCTCCCGCATGATTCCCATGTGGTTGGTTTGTTGGATTCCAGTGCTCCCCTGCAGCTTGAAATGGATCACCAGGAGTGCCTACTCGGCAGTTTCCAAATTCATGAATATGAAAGCCGTGAGGGCCAATGGGATCTTCTCCACCACCTGCTGGCTGGTATGGAGGCAGTCCGTTAATTTCTGCACTTACCCATGTACTACCAGGTACATTAAAAAATTTTACTACTCCATTTATTTGAGGCCCCAGCAGCCCCCCTTTATATATGCCACTGCTTCCGCCTTTCTTAAATAGCATCTTAATTCTTTCATTGTTATATTACTCCCTTCAGCATTATCAATGGTTTGTTTAAGTTATTATTATGTAAACAATTAATTTACTGATACCCGGTATTAAAATTAAGCCTGGCATTTTTTCAGTTTCCAAAAGGAATAACAGGAAAAGTAAATAAAAACAGAGAATAAGATTTTTAGCTTTATCTTAATTAGCTAGGTATTAAATATCATTATATAGGCAAAAATATACTGTAAAGGAGCTGATAATATGATCTTGGAACAGCTGAAGGAAAAAATGAAAGAATCCATGAAGAAAAAAGATAAATTTACTTTGTCGGTTGTTCGCATGGCCATAAACAAACTGCAGCAGAAGTCAAAGGAATTAAATAGAGAGCTGACAGAGGCAGAGGAAATTGATGTTCTAAGTAAAGAGGTAAAACAAAGACGCGAAGCCCTTAAAATGTTTGCTGACCGCCAGGATTTAATTGACCAATATCAAAATGAAATTAAAATTTTGGAAGAATACCTGCCAGAACAAATGTCTGAAGAAGAAATTATGCAGCTGGTAAAGGAAAAGTGTCAAGAACTGGGACTTACCGGTCCACAGGATATGGGCAGGGCTATGAAATCAATAATGCCCCTGGTTAAAGGCCGAGCAGATGGCAGTGTGGTCCGGGAATGTGTAAATAAAGTTCTAAAAGGTTAAATTTAATAAATAATAAGGAAGAAGCCTTCTAATAAGGTACTTCTTCCTTTTTGTCTATATAATATTTTAAGTAAAAGCACCTATTCAGTAATAAGATTGATAAAAATATCTACTAACCCCGGGTCAAATTGTGTGCCAGCAGATTCCTTAATTTTAGCCAAGGCTTGATTGCGGCTTATCTCCTTCTAGCACGGCATTGTTCTGTTCATAAAAGCATTGTAAGCATCAACAATTGATAAAATACGGCATTCCAAAGGTATTTCTTTTCCTTTTAACCCCAGGGGATGTCCCTTCCCGTTCCACCATTCATGGTGTTTGAGTATCCAGTCTGCTATATGAACCAGGTCCGGTACCGTTTTTGCAATATTATAGCCAATTTCACAGTGCTGTTTTATTATATTGCACTTTTCTCCTGTTAACCGGCCTTCTTGAAATAAAGTTATATCTGAAATTCCCACCATACCGATATTATGAAAGCGGGCAAATAGACAAAGATCAGCAATTCTTTCCTGCGGCAGTTTTAGAGCTCTTCCCATTCGTGCTGCTAAATCTTCCAGGCTGTCCACATAACTTTCTGAAATTAGTTCTCTTAACTCCATAATTTTCATTAAATTTTTTCAACCTGCTCCAAATACTCTGCTTCCGTTCCAGCTTCTCTCTATACATACAGTTATCTGCTTCTTTAAATAACTCTTTCATGTTTACGGGAGTTTCGCTAGCGGCTGACCCTACAGATATACTCAATGTATTCCTGGGATTTAATGAATTATATTCTTCAACACATGATTGTATCCGGCAGCAGATATTATCTAAGGTATTTCTATCTGTGTCGGTTAGCAGGATAGCAAATTCATCTCCCCCAATGCGGGCAAGAATGTCTTCCTTCCTAATGCACCGCTTTAAAACTTCAGCTGTTGCTATAATTAATTCATCCCCGGCATCATGACCAAGATTGTCATTAACCAGCTTCAGTCCATCAACATCACAAATAATCATACCTATGGAAGTATAATTCTCTACAGCCAGGTTCTGCATTTGCTGTTCAAAATATGTACGGTTAAATACCCCTGTGAGGGAATCATGCAGGCTTAAATACCGAAGTTTTTCTTCATACTCCCTGCGTTCTGTTACATCCCGGCATCCATAAATTACACCAGTCAATTTTCCTTCGCTGCTATACAGGCGTTTACCCATGCATTCTAACCACAAGTAATAATCCCCAGCATGCTTAACTTGCACGACGTCTTTTATTACCGCTTACCCCGATATAATTGGCATAAATACCTACCCCAACTTTTGCCTCCATTATATTAGAATCCGGTTTCACCAAGCAGATAAATCCATGTTTTGTGCCCAGCAGCTGGCAGGCTCGTTTGACAATATCTTTAAAAAGGTCATCTAAACTCAACCTGTTCATCATTGAAAGTGCTATTTCGTGCAGGGTATTTAAGTACATGTTCTGCTGACACAGTTCTTCTTACACGCATTTACAAAAAATCTGACTATCTTCCAACTGCTTTATTATACTCTCTAATTCACTTAATTTTTTTTGCAAATCACTATATTTTGCTTTATAATCAGCATTATTCATTTAAATACCCCTTAATGGAGTGAAATTTATTAACTTTCTAATTTCTTTTTACACTTAAATATCGTATGCTAAATTCCTGCATTGTTTGATAAAAAACCTTTGGTCATGTCACCGCCAAGGTGTTTACACCTTCGTTCTTTGAATTTGCCGGCTGTCGTTTTCTCCCGCGAATACAAAAACAGACTGCATTCCTGCCTGGCCGGTAAGAATTAGTTTTTAAAAAGCATTTTTTATATGTTCAATTTTTCTCACTTTACCTTCACGGTTCATAAGCACTGCTACCACGTCAAAACGACAGTCTTTATCCTTTATTTTTTGAGATGCCAAATAATACAGTGCAGTTTTATAGATTTTCTTCTTTTTTATATTCCCTACAGATTCTTGAGGGGAACCAAATCCCCCTGTACGGCGTGAACGCACTTCCACAAAAACCAGCACACCGTTATCCTCAGCTATAATATCAATTTCACCAATTGGACAGCTGTAATTACAGCATTTTATACGCATCCCCGCCTGACGTAATATTTTCACTGCAGCCTTTTCACCTAATTTACCGGTTTTCTGCCGGAACATGGTCATTATTAAACACAACCTGACTAAATATAATCATAAGTTAATTATACAATAAAAAAATCATACTTTCTTCTAATATTATAAATAAGGCCCGGTAACCGGGCCTTATTGTAACTTAGTGTAAGAAAAATGTTTCTGCTGCTGTATTTGTTAATTCAGAGAGGGGGCCTGGATAAATTCCCAGGATAATTGTACCTAACATGGCCACCATCAGCACCACCGCAATATTGCCAGGAATCTCAATAGGTGTGTTCTCTTTTGGCTCGTCACGGTACATTACCAGGCATACCCGCAGGTAATAATATACCGATATCATAGACATAATTAAGCCCAGGAGTGCCAGCCAAAAGTAATCGGCAATGACGGTCTTAAATAAATAGAACTTACCAACAAACCCGGCCAGCGGTGGTATTCCAGCCATTGAAAGCATACTGATGGTTAACACCGCAGCCAAAAGCGGTGCACGCTGGGCCAATCCCGCATAATCCTCAATTTCATCACTCTTCACCTTATTATATACCGCTGCTACCACAACAAAAGCACCCATGGTAGCAAAAACATACAGGAAGGAATAAAACATAACTCCTTTAATACCTGCCTCATTGGCAGACACCAGGCCCACCAAAATGTAACCGGCCTGGGCTATACTTGAATAGGCAAGCATGCGCTTAATATTGGTCTGCGGAATGGCCAGCAGGTTTCCTATAACCATGGTTAAAGCTGCTAATACAGCCACCAGCATCGCCCATGTACCGGCCATGCCATTTAAACCGGCAGCAAACAAGCGCAGCAGAACAGCAAAGGACGCAGCCTTGGACCCAACTGCCAAAAAGGCAGTAACCGGGGTAGGAGCCCCTTGGTAAATGTCAGGAGACCACATGTGGAATGGAACAACCGATACCTTAAATCCTAAACCTGCCACCAGCATGGCCAGGCCTAAAATCAGCACCGGCGAAATGTTTTCTGCCACAATTAACTGGGCAGTATCATAAATCATAATTGTACCGGTCATGCCATAAACCAGTGATAGACCGTAAAGCAGCGCTGCCGACGAAAGGCCGGCTAAAATCAAATATTTCATTCCAGCTTCTACTGACCGGCCGTCTGTCCTGTTAACAGCTGCCAGGATGATAAATGAGATAGTCATTAACTCTAATCCCAGGTATAAAGTTATAAAATCCGCGGCTGAAGCCATCACGCACATTCCAAGGACGGCAAATATCATCATGGAGTAATATTCACCGTGAACCCCCATATTGCTCACATATTGGGTACATCCCATGGTAACTAGGATGGCAGCACTTAAAAATAATACTTTAAAAAAGTAAGCAAATTTATCCACCACAAACATTCCGCCAAACAGCTCACCCTGGACATTCCACATCAGTACAGCTGCTGCCAGTGCACCTGCCAGGCCGAGGACTGTTATGGGTCCCAGCCCTTTCTGCCGGTTTTCAGGTGCAATTAAGCCTAGCACCAGCACCGCCAGCCCCAGGGCAGCTACAATAAGCTCAGTGGTTATCAAACTATAATCAAAGGGCATTTAATATCCCCCTCCTATCTGAACGGCGGTGGGCAGGTAATCTGCTATATGGGCCATAATTGGTTCCACGCCGCTGTTAATTACATCAAACAGCAGCGATGGGAGAAGCCCACCTACCACCAGCACTGCACCCAGCACTACCAGCGGCACCATTTCTGGCCCCTTTATATCTTTTAAATCATCGTATTCCTGGCGGGGTGGTCCAAACAAAGTATTGGCCCCGGCCCGCAGTACATATAACGCTGTTATGATAATACCAGCAATAGCTACAACTGCCAGCAATCCAAATCTTTCAAAGGAACCGACAAAGATAGTAAATTCAGGTATAAAACTTATCAGACCAGGCAGACCCAGGGAGGCCATGGCAGCCATCATGAATCCCACTGCAAGTCTCGGAACTTGGCGGGCTAATCCTCCCAAGTCCGGTATCCAGCGGGTATGGGTTTTCTCATAGATAAAGCCAATCATGGAGAAAAACAAAGCAGCCATAACGCCGTGGGCAAACATGTTTGCTACTGCACCGTTAATGCCAACGGAATTAAGGGCAGCAACACCCAGCAGTACATAACCCATATGGCTTACTGAAGAATAACCAACTAGATATTTTAAATCCTTTTGTGCCAGTGCACTCATGGCTGCATAGGCACAACCTGCTATACCCAGTACAGCAATAAACGGTGCCCAGTATGCTGCCCCGGCAGGCATTACATAAACAGCCAACCTGATTAAACCGTAACCACCGATTTTTTTCAGTACGCCGGCGTGAATCATTGAAACAGCCGTTGGCGCCCCAGCATAACCGTCAGGGGACCAGCTGTGCAGCGGCCACATGGATAAAAGGGAACCAAAACCTATCAGCATCAGCAGGAACATGTAAATTTGGAACTGTTCCGGGAAGGGCACCTGCCCCAACCCATGGAAACTCATATCCGGCACACCGGTAATCTGCACCGACTTAACGAAAGTGGCTATAACAGATGCCAGCAGGAAAGCTGACCCAATTAACAAGTATATTGTCAGCTTCATACCGGCATACTCTTTGGTAACCCTTTTAGAGCTGCCCCATACAATAACCATGATATAAATGGGAATTACCACTACCTCATAAAACAGCAGGAAAATAAACAAGTCTTGGGCTATAAATGTACCCATTACACCTGCCACCAGCACCATGAGCAGCACAAAGAATTCTTTGGTCCTCTTTTTAACATTCCATGAAGCAAATACCGCTGAGAAACCGATCAGGTTGGTGAGCAGCAGCATGGGAAGTGACAGCCCGTCAACACCCATGAAGTAACTTACACCCAGGTCATTAATCCAGGGTATCCGCTCCACAAACTGCAGCCCACCTAGTTCCCGGTTATAGGAAAAGTAAACATATAAACTGATGGCCAGGGATGTAAAGGTCCCAGCAGCAGCCACTGCCTTGTGCAGTCTTTCTTCATCCCTGGGTAGGAAAATTAAAATTAGGGCAGCAATAAGCGGGGCCAATAGGCAGATAGTTAACACAGGAAAATTCATTATTCAGCACCCCCCATCACCAGTACGCTTGAGGAGGCATCAGTGAAGGCCAGCACCACTGTAATAACTAGAACTGCCATATAAAACACAAGGGCATAAGTTTGAACCTTACCGGTTTGGAAATAACGCATTACGCTGCCCAGTCCCTTTGTAATGGCTGCTGACCCGTTCACTATACCGTCCACAACATATATATCAAATAAATAGGTAATTCTAGCACTACCGTCCACAACTACACGGGTAAACCACTGGTACATTTCATCAATGTAATACTTGTTATACAACAGCTTGTATACCGGTTGGAACCTCCGGGCCAAATCTTTGGCGTTGGTTTTTTCCTTATCTCTCACATACAGCAGGTATGCCAGCCCAATTCCAGCCGCAGCCAATGCAATAGAACTTAACATTATGATAACGTTTGGTTCAATATGGTGCGGGTGTCCGTAGTAAATCCACTGCTGCCATAATGGAGTGCTGGGAGTACCTATTAGCCCTCCTACAGCAGCAAGAACCGCCAGCACCACAAGCGGTACAGTCATATTAGCTGGAGATTCGTGGGGGTGATTTTCCGGTTTTTCTTCCCCGAAAAAGGCCAGGAAAATCATACGCCACATATAAAATGCAGTTAAAAATGCTGTAATGGATGCCAGCAGGAATAAAAAGTAATGCCCTGACTGGTAAGCCGCAAGCAGTATTTCATCCTTTGACCAGAAGCCCGCAAAAGGTGGAATACCGGCAATGGCCAATCCGCCAATAACAAAAGTCCAGCCGGTAATTGGCATCTTTTTAATTAAACCACCCATTTCCCAAACGTCCGCCTTATGATGCAGGGCATGCAGTACGGAACCCGCTGCTAAAAACATCAAGGCTTTAAAGAAGGCGTGAGTCCAGAGGTGGAAAAAAGACGCCGTAAGACTGCCAACTCCCAGTGCCAGCATCATGTAACCCAACTGGCTGACTGTTGAATAAGCAAGAATACGTTTAATTTCCCTCTGGGTAACCGCTATGGTAGCTGCAAAGAAGGCTGTAAATGCCCCGGTTACTGCCACCAGGTATAAAGCTGATTCTACTTCTGCAAATAAAAACATGTTCCGTCCAACCAGGTAAACACCCGCCACTACCATGGTAGCAGCGTGAATAAGTGCTGAAACGGGGGTAGGACCTTCCATCGCGTCAGGCAGCCATACATGCAGCGGAAACTGGCCTGATTTCCCTACCGGTCCTATAAATAACAGTACAGCAATTAATGTCATCATTCCCGCTGTGGTATAGTTTTCAAAGTTGGGCGCCATTTGGGTAAGTTCATCAAAGTTAAGTGTGCCAAATATAATTTGAACAGCCAGGATACCCAGAAGAAGACCAAAATCTGCCACCCGTGTGGTTATAAATGCCTTTTTTGCTGCTTCTCGAGCAGATATTTTAAAGCTGTAAAAACCAATTAACAGGTAAGAACACAGACCTACCAGCTCCCAGAATACAAACATCTGCAGCAGGTTGCTGGATAATACCATTCCAAGCATAGATGCAGCAAATAAAGACAGGTAGGAAAAGAACACTGAATATCCCGGATCGCCCTTCATATATCCAGTGGAGTAAATTTGAACAAGCAGTGCCACAAGGCTGACCATAAAAATCATCATGGCAGAAGAAGGATCGAGGTAAATACCCACATCGATATTCAGTCCCTGCATGCCAAACCAGCGCACTGTATATATTAACGGGTGGTGTTTAAAATGAGGATCGGTAAACACCCCGTAAGCAGCCAGTGCTGCTGTCACAAAAGAGGCCAGCATAAAAGCTATAGATACTGCAGAACTAAGCCTGGGCCACGGGCGGGTAAGAAAAACAATAATCACAAATGCCACGGCAGGCAGCAGGGGTACCAGCCATGCATGATGCATTGCAAATTCTATCATTAACAACAGCACCTACCTTTTGCACTTTTACTATTCATACTTACCACTTCAACCAGTTAAAGTCGTCCAGGTTTACCGACAACCTGTTTCGGAAGATAGCAATTATTATTGCTAAACCGACGCCCACTTCTGCCGCTGCCACTGTTATTACAAAAATAGAAAAAAGCTGTCCGACAAAGGTTTCAGGAGTTACATACCTGTTAAAGGCCACCAGGTTGATATTAACTGCATTTAACATTAATTCAATACAAATTAAAACTGAAATAGCGTTTCTCTTAACCAGGGCACCAAATAAACCGACAGAAAACAGGGCTGCTGAAAGCAGTACATAATGAATTACACTAATGCCTGTCATCGGTTTTCACCTCCCTGGCCAGAAAAACTGCACCAATTAATGCCACCAACAGCAGTATAGCTGCCGTTTCAAAAGGTATAACATAACTGCTTAATAACCACTGTCCAATACTGCCTACGGTATCTGCTGGTACTTTACCATCAGACAGCGGAACATTATCTGTGCTGGCAGCTGTCAGATAAGCAGCTGCCGATAGAATTAATCCAACCAGCGGCGCAGCAATAATAAGCCGGCTGTTAAACAGGTTGCTGTGGCGTATATTACCTCTCCGGGTAAGCATTACACCAAATACAACCATAATACAAACCGCCCCCGCGTAAACCAGTACCTGCACTGCAGCCAAGAATAAAGCATCCAGCATTAGGTAAATGCCGGCAGTGCCTAGAAATGTTACTACCAGCCACAAAATGCTGTGCACTATGTTCCTGCTTATTACAACCATAAGGGCCGAGAAAATTATTACCGCTGACAAAATCCAAAATGAAACCGTTCCCAATGCATTAGCCATTTATTCTCCCCCCTTGTCCTTACCGCCTGAAGCCTCTTTTTTAGCCTTGGCAGCAGCGATTTTTTGTGCCGCCTCTGCTTCTAAGCGTTCTTTTTCTTCCGGGGGCAGGGGCTCTTCATCCACAAGGACCAGCGGCACTTTATCCAGTTTATACTGGGCTAATTCAAAATCTTTCTCGTAACCTAAAGCATTTTTCGGGCATGATTCAACGCAAAAACCGCAGAAAAGGCAGTATTTTATATCCATTACATACTTTAACAGCCGCTTCTTTCTGGCCACAGTCTCCGTTTCCATTTTTATTACATTGTTGGGGCAGGCTCGAACGCACATCCCGCAGCTGATGCAGGCATCTTTGTCCAACTTAAATCTGCCATGAAAGCGGTCCGGCAGAGAGTATATTTCATCGGGATATTGTATTGTAACTTTAGGCGTAAGCATTTCCTTCCATGTGATTGCCAATCCTTTTAACAACCCAGAGCCAAACACTGTCTATCACCACCCCATCTTATCCAGTACCTTTATGGCCACACCGGTAATAAAAATGTTGGCTAAGGAAAGCGGCACCAGCACTTTCCACCCAAAGCCCATCAATTGGTCAACCCGCACCCGGGGATAAGTCCAGCGCAGCCACATGAAAAGGAATATCATTATATAAACCTTAATTAACATCCATGCCCAACCTGGTATTATGGTTAAACCAAAGGGTGCCAACCAACCACCTAAAAACAGGGTGGCAGCCATAAACGATACAAGCATTACGTTTGTATATTCTGCCAGGAAAAATAAGGCAAAACCCATACCAGAATATTCAGTGAAGGGTCCTGCTACAATTTCAGATTCACCCTCAGTTAAGTCAAAGGGAACGCGGTTGCATTCGGCCACTCCCGCAATGAAATAAATTAAGAAAGCCACCGGCTGGGCAAATATAAACCATAAATTTTCCTGTGCCCTAACAATATCGCTCATGTTTAAAGTACCGGTTATCATCACCACGCCCAAAACAGCTAATACCATGGGCAGCTCGTAACTAATCATTTGGGCAACAACCCGCATACCACCAAGTAGGGAATATTTATTATTGGAAGCCCAACCGGCTATCCAAAAAATAACAGTTGACAGTGATGCCACAGCTAAGAAGTAGAAGACACCAATGTTTAAGTCAACCGCCGCCATATTTTGGCCAAAAGGTACCACCATAAATACCATCAGGGGCGGGGTAAATATTAGTACAGGCGCCAGCAAAAATAGAATCTTATCTGCACCACTGGGAATAATTATTTCTTTACTAATCAGTTTGCTTATATCTGCAGCAGTTTGCAGCAGTCCTTTGGGGCCTACCCTGTTGGGACCGTACCGGCATTGAATATAACCTGCCACCTTACGTTCCATGTATACAAGCCACAAGGCGTTTAAAACAATAAACAATAATATTCCTGTAACTTTTACAGTTATCATTACCGCCTCGTTGAAAAGCGGGGGTAAGCCCAAAACACCGATCAATTCACGTATTGAACCGGAAATATTGACAAAGATATTTTCCATGCCAAATTCTCCCCTAACTTTTTTTATTAACAGTCAACTTCCCCTAAAACGATGTCAATACTTCCCAGAATAGCAACAACATCCGCAATCTTCCAACCCCTGCACATTTCATCTAACAAGTCAAGATTAATAAAAGAAGGCCGTCTTATATGAACACGGTAAGGTTTAGTAGTGCCGTCACTAACCACATAGTAGCCTAAAATCCCTTTTGCTCCTTCAATTTCATGATAGACCTCCCCTTTAGGGGGTTTTAATACTTTCGGCACCTTGGCCATTACCGGGCCTCCTGGAAGTTCCTCCAGCTGTTCAAGTGCCTGTTCAATAATGCGGTGAGACTGCCGCATCTCTTGAATACGGCAGTAGTAGCGATCAAAGCAGTCACCTTTTTCCCCTACTGGAACTTCAAAATCAAAGCGGTCGTATATCCCGTATGGGCGGGCTTTACGAAGGTCATAGTTAACACCGGAACCACGCAGTGTTGGACCGCTGATGCTGTATTGAACAGCTTTTTCTTGTGACAGAACCCCAACCCCTTTTGTACGGGCTTGAAAAATTTCATTGCCGGTTATAAGACCATCATATTCATCAACACACGAAGGGAATTCTTTTAAAAACTTTTTAATGGCGGGGTAAAATTCTTCAGGCAGATCAGCAGCCACACCGCCTATCCGCATATAACTATGGGTCATGCGTGAACCGGATATCATTTCAAACATATCCATTAATTTTTCCCGTTCTCTAAAGGGATACATAAAACCAGTAAACCCACCCAGGTCTAAAGCATAAGTGCCAACGGCAATGCAGTGACTGGCTATACGGGACATTTCCGAAACAATAATCCTGATGTACTCTGCTCTTTCCGGAATTTCAATGCCCATTAATTTCTCCACTGCCTGGACATAACCCAGGTTATTAAGCATTGCCGCTAAATAATCCAGTCGGTCAGTGTAAGGTATTACCTGAGTATAAGTTCTTGCCTCGGCCAGTTTTTCAATTCCCCTGTGAAGGTATCCCACCACTGGTTCAACTTTAACAATGGTTTCACCATCTAAGTGCAGTATCAAGCGGAGCACACCGTGAGTTGCAGGGTGCTGCGGACCCATGTTGAGAGTAAATTCTTCTGTCCTTAGCATGGTCTACACCTCTCTTCCGCCGACCCACTGGAAATCCTTTCTCAGCGGATGACCTTCAAAGCTGTCATCCAACAGTATCCGCCTTAAATCGGGATGGTTAGTAAACTTAATTCCTAATAAATCAAAAATCTCCCGTTCAAACCATATTGCCCCAGGCCAGACTTCAAACACTGAAGGAACTTCAGCTTTTTCTTTATCCACTTTTGTCTTGACCATTAAGATGTCACCCTGGGGCACCCTGCTGAGGTTGTAAATAACTTCAAAATAATCCCCGTAATCCACCGCGGTTTCATCAGTTAGATAATTAAATTCATATTCATCCCTCAGCCGGTACATCAAGGGAATAAGTTCATCCGGGGATACAGTCAGAACTTTCCTATTATTACCAATGCTTTGAAAATATTCTTGAAGCTGTTCTGCTACTTTATTGCTTTCCACGGCTTTTCTTCCACCACCTTAGGATTTTTAACCTTTTCTTTTAGAAGAAGCATACCATGAATTAATGCATCAGGCCGCGGTGGGCAGCCGGGAATATACACATCCACCGGCAGCAGTTTATCAGCCCCGGGGACAACACTGTAAGAATCGACAAAGGGGCCACCTGATATTGCACAACTGCCCATGGCCACAACCCACTTAGGTTCAGGCATCTGCTCGTACAGCCGCTTTACAAAAGGAGCCATTTTTTTGGTGATAGTACCAGCAATAATCATTACATCAGCCTGGCGCGGTGAAGGTCGAAAAACCTCGTAACCAAAACGAGCCAGGTCAAAACGGGGGCCCCCAGCAGCCATCATTTCAATGGCACAGCAGGCCAGACCAAAAGTCATCGGCCAAAGGGAATTAGATCTAGCTAAATTTAATATTTTTTCCAATGGTGCCAGTGTTATAGTACGTTTAACCTGCTCTATAATAACAGGATCATCAGTTAGATCTTCAACCGGGTGCTTGGTCTGCAGATCTTTTTTTATCTCCATTCCAATGCTCCTTTCTTCCAGGCATACCACAGCCCTACCACCAGGATAAATATAAAGATAATCATCTCAATAAATGCAAACATTCCTAACTTATTAAATTTAACTGCCCATGGATATAGATAAATTGTTTCTACATCAAAAATGACAAACAATAAGGCATAAACAAAATACTGGGCCCTAAAACGCACCCAAGCAGGTCCCTGAGTGGGAGGGCCACACTCATAAGTTTCACCTTTAACAGCACTTTTCCGCCGCGGGTGAATTAAAAAAGAAACTGCCAGTCCTCCAATTCCAAAGATAATTCCTGTCATAAGGAAAATAAAAACTGCCATTCCTGTCATTCTCTTCCCCCCTTTTATTGCTGATTAGTTAAAGCAAATATTAGCTTATATGTATAAGACTGCATAAAGTTGACCTGCATAGTATAAAAAATCTAAATTTATATTAACACATATTAAAAATTTTGAGTAAATATAAATATAGGAACCAATTCTATATTAATCCTATAATAACAAAAGTTTCTAATGATTTGCAAAATATTTATATATTTTCTAAGTTATTTTTTAATAAAAAGAATTAAATTTTATTATTATTTTTTTATTAGTATTAATGTTTATACTTTTTATTAATTTATAATTCGTTGTTCTTTTTAAAATACCTTCTTTTTAACCCAAATTAACACAAATTAAGCCAGTTTTTGTATTGTTACAAAAACTGGCTTAATATTCTTCGTTATTTCTTTAATTAAATATCTTGTGCTATTTAAATTTAATTTTTTGCTGTTCTTCTTTTTTATATGCCTTCATAACCGGTGCATAACTCATACGATGAACGGTGCATGGACCATAAACACGCAGCTTTTCCAAATGTTCAGCTGTGGGATAGCCTTTATGCTTGTTAAATCCATACTGGGGGTACTGCTGGTGAATTTTTTCCATTAACTCATCCCTGTAGGTTTTAGCAATTATAGAAGCAGCAGCAATACTGGCACTTACTTTATCCCCCCCGGTAATAGCTTTTTGAGGAATTTTAACTTCGGGGACCTTAACAGCATCAATTAATATATAATCCGGAGGGGCTGCCAATTTATCCAGGGCACGTTTCATTGCTAGAAGCGAGGCATGATAAATATTTAAGGTGCATATTTCTTCTACTGATGCTTCTCCTACCGCCCAGGCAGCTGCTTTTTGTTTAATTTCCTCGGCCAGCTGCTTCCGCCTGCCAGCAGGTAATTTTTTAGAATCATCTATCCCTAATATTTTCGGTTTCTGGGGTAAGATTACTGCAGCAGCCACAACCGGTCCCGCCAAGGGTCCACGACCAGCTTCATCAACTCCTGCAATGTACTGCTTACCCTGCTTCAAAAGCTCCTGCTCATACTTAAGCATATCAAGTAATTTTAAATACTCATCTTTAGTTTTCTGCCTCTGCTTTTTTACATACTGGTACAGCTTTTGTACTCCTGCACGTTTATCTTTCGATAAAGCTTCTATAACTTCTTCATCCAGGCATTGACTATGTAATTGACCATTAATTAACTCTTTTATTTCTTTAATAGTTAATTTGCTGATATCCATACTTCTCAACTCACTTCCGTACCCTTACACTGTAATACCTCCAGGCTCTTCCAAGGATATTCTTCCCAGTCTGCCTTCCCTAAATTCCTTTAACACCAGCACTGATGCCTTGTATGTATCAGCCGTTCCACCGCTTACTAGCAGCCCTCGTTTAACAGCTATTTGCTGCAGCAGCTCGTAATCATCTTCAGGTAGAGCCTGCAGCTTATACCTGGCACTAATAGTTTCAGGATTTATTTTTTTTAATAACTTTATGAGATAAACAGCCACTTCTTCAACATTAACTACCTGCTCCTTAATAGCTCCGGTGGCAGCTAATTTAAGGCCAACTTCAATGTCTTCAAATTTAGGCCAAAGTATGCCAGGAGTGTCCAGCAGCTCCATGTCCTTATTAATTTTTATCACCTGTTTACCTTTAGTTACTCCGGGAGTATCACCGGTTCTGGCAGACTTACGCCGGGCTAGGCGGTTAATAAAAGATGATTTGCCTACATTAGGAATACCCAGAACCATACAGCGTACCGGTCTATGACGCCTGCCTGAGGCAGTCATTTTAGATATTTTAGCTGCTACCAGTTCTCTTGCAGCTTTTGGTATTTCAGAAAAACCTTTACCATTAATAGAATTCACAGCAACTACCCGTGTTTTTTCGCCCCACAAAGTGTCCTTCCACTGGTTTGTTATTTCTGGATCCGCCAAGTCTGCTTTGTTTAAAATTACCAGCTTGGGCTTGTTTCCCAGTATTTGATTTATCATAGGGTTTCGGCTGCTTAAAGGAATCCTGGCATCCAGCAGTTCAATTGCTACATCTACAAGTTTTAAATTTTCCTGTACCATTCTTTTGGCCTTGGCCATATGACCTGGAAACCACTGGATATTGGTATACTGCTCCATCTGTCTCACCACCGCTTTTAGTTGGGAACCCCAATTCGATCTATGGGCCAGTAAATAAGAACTGCCTTACCGATGATTAAATCTTCGGGAAGAAAACCCCAGTATCTGCTGTCCTCGCTGTTATTCCTGTTGTCACCCAGCATCAGGTAATGGCCATCTGGAATTTTTACTGGACCATAATCAGCATACCTTATGCCTGGAAGCAGGTAGTTCTCCGGCACTTCCTGGCCGTTAACATAAAGCTTGCTGCTGCGCAGTTCTACTACATCACCGGGTTTGCCTATTAAGCGTTTAACAAAATTTTTGCTTGGATCCTTTGGATATTTAAAGACAACTATGTCGCCCCGTTCTGGCTCGCCAAAATAGTATGATACTTTGCTGACGATAATCCTGTCATTAATCATAAGCGTAGGCTCCATAGACCCGGAAGGTATATAAAACGGTTCCACAATAAACGTTCGAATTATAACAGCCAGTATTACAGCAATAACTACAGATTCTATTATTTCCCTAATGGGGCTTTTCTTATTTTTTTTAACCTCTATTTTTTCGGCCTGTTCAAAGTCTGCCACTTAACCTACCTCCCTTATCAAGCCCAGTTGCGGTGACATTATATTTTTAAATTGTATACTTTGTAATATATTGAAAAAGGGACTGCCTGCAGTGAGCCAGTCCCTTCAAGTTATTTTCTAAGTTCTTTAATGCGGGCAGCCTTACCGCGCAAGTTACGCAGGTAATACAATTTAGCCCTTCTTACACGACCGCGACGAACAACTTCAATTTTGTCAATTTTTTTGGAATGCAGAGGATATGTTCTTTCTACACCTACACCATAAGATACCCGGCGAACGGTAAATGTCTCGCTTAAACCGGAACCGCGCCGCCTAATTACAACCCCTTCAAACACCTGGATACGCTCACGGTTACCCTCTATAACTTTTTGGTGTACCCTAACTGTATCACCGGGTTTAAAATCCGGGATATCTTCCCTCATGTACTCCTGTTCTAATGACTTAATGAGGTTCACGATATTCCCTCCTTCCTGCCTAGACGTTCATACCTTTTTATTATAAAAAAGGCAGCGGACCGCCCTTATTCAAACAAAGGTAATTATAACATATTTAATTTTATCTATCAATATTTTGCAGTACTGCCAGCATTAAATGTCTTTTTATCTTTCACTTTTTGCTCAATATTCCTTTCAACAGCTGGTATACTTCCCGGAGAACTTCCATATCTTCATCAGTTAAATCTGCATTTTTTAACAATTCCGGCCGCCTTTCCAATGTCCGCATCAGCGACTGCCGGCGGCGCCACTGCTGTATTTTTTTATGGTGGCCGGACAAAAGTACCTCCGGTACTTCCATATCCTCATATAATCTCGGCTTTGTATAGTGGGGATGTTCTAAAATGCCGTTGTAAAACGAATCTGCCTCAGCGGAGGCCATTTCTCCCAGTACACCGGGTATCATTCTTGCCACCGCATCTACCACTACCATAGCAGGTAATTCTCCGCCGGTAAGCACATAGTCCCCAATGGATATTTCATCTGTTACCAGTTTTTCTCTAACCCGTTCATCTATCCCCTCATAGTGACCACAAAGCAGTACCAGCCTTTTCTCCCTGGAAAATTCCTTAGCAAGTTCCTGGTTAAAAGGCATCCCCTGGGGGCACATCATTATAACTCTTCCCAGGTTATCATCTAACTCACGAAGATGCTCCACTGCCTTAAACACCGGTTCAGCCTGCATAACCATACCGGCACCGCCACCATAAGGGGTATCATCAACCGTACGGTGCTTATTCTGGGAAAAATCACGGATATTAAAAATATTTATATCTATTATTCCTTTATCCCTGGCTCTTTTGATTATACTTGTATCAAAGGGGCCTGCAAACATTTCTGGAAATAGGGTTAATATATCAATTCTCATAAGTCCAGCAATCCTTCCGGAAGTTCTACAACCATTCGATTAGCTTCAAGGTCTATTTTCTTTACAACCTTTTTAAGAGCAGGAACAAGAATATCTCGACCATGGAGCGGCTTAACAACATAAACATCATTGGCCCCGGTTTTTAGAACGTTTTTTACCTGTCCCAGTTTTTCCCCGTTTTCGTCATAAACATCAAGACCCACTATTTCAAATATGTAATAACTGTCCTTGGGTAAGGGCATTAGCTGCTCTCTTGTTATCTGCATTAAACCGCCTTTTAGTTTCTCAGCATCGTTAATATTATCTATCTCTTTAAACTTAACTACAATAAACTGCTTATGCCTGCGCGATTTTTCCACATGATAAGTATACCGCTGTTCATTGATATAAACACTTACCTCGTCCAGTTCTTTAAAGCGGTCAGGAAAGTCTGTCAGGGGTATTAAACGAACTTCACCCCGGATGCCATGGGTATTTACTATCTCTCCTATGGTAATATAATCCTGCTCCATGCAAATCACTGTCCTTAATTCTAAAATAAGTATCTAATGTCTATTACCTTTCCATCTTCAACTAAAATTTCAACATTCATAACCTTATTCCAGTCATCCCCGATTTTAATTTCAACTAAACTTTCTACCCTGCCATGCACAACCTCGCTGCCAATCTCCAAACTGCCCACTGCTCTTATTTTTTCTAACAGATCCTGCTTTTTCTGCAGGCGCTCTTGTATTTGGACCTCTACCTGCTGTCTAGCTTTTTCCACAAATTCAGCATTCCTGGCTGTATTTTCTGATATTTTCTTTCTTTTAATATCCAAGTGCTGTAGTTCGGCATCCAGGCGCTGGATTACCTTCTGTAATTCAGCAGCCACTGTCTTTTTATAATTTTCAGTAACCCTTACTTTTATAACAACCGGCCGGGTAATGGTAATACTATCCATGACTACACTCCAAAAATATATAATTTAATAATAATTTTTACTAGTGCTATAAAAGGGGGCAGCGCCCCCTTTTATACTATTTCCACTGTTGCTTTTTTCCGCTGTTTTGTAGCCGCAGCTTTAACTACCGTACGCAGGGACCGGGCAATACGCCCCTGCTTTCCGATAACTTTACCCATATCATCAGGGGCTACGCTGAGTTCTAATGTAACAGACTTCTCTTTTTCAATCACATTTACTTTTACCTGGTCCGGTTGGTCAACGAGGGCTTTCGCTAAAATTTCTACCAATTCTTTCATTAGTATATTACCCTCCTATTCTTGACCCTCACCGGCAGCTTTCTCGTAGACCCCTGCCTTACGGAACAGGGATTTAACTGTTTCTGAGGGCTGGGCACCTTTACTCAGCCAATCTTTAGCTTTTTCTTTATCTACTTTAATCACAGCCGGTTTTTTCAAAGGATCGTAATAACCAATTTCTTCAATAAAACGGCCGTCACGTGGTGAACGGGAGTCGGCCACTATTATACGGTAAAACGGTGCCTTTTTTGCACCCATTCTTCTTAAGCGAATTTTAGTTGCCATACAATGTCACCTCCTTTAAATAGTTGCTGGAATCTTATTTAAACCCGTTTAAAACGGGAAAGGAAACTTAATCTTTTTACCTTTCTTAATGCCTTTCTCCAGGTCTCCAATCTGCTTAAACATTTTACGTGTTTGTTCAAACTGCTTCAGCAGCCGGTTTACCTCCTGCACAGAGGTACCGCTTCCCTTGGCAATTCTTTTTCTCCTGCTGCCATTAATTTTTTCCGGGTGCCGGCGTTCATAGGGAGTCATTGAATTAATAATTGCCTCAGCGTATACCAGTTCTTTTTCATCTATTTGGTCTTTCAATCCTTTAATTTTGCTCATACCGGGTATCATACCCAGTATTTGATCCAATGGTCCCATTTTTTTAATCTGCTGAAGCTGGTCTAAAAAATCTTCCAATGTAAAATCAGCTGATTTAAGCTTTTTCTTTAACTTTGCAGCCTCTTCTTCATTAATGCTGGACTGGGCTTTTTCAATCAGGGTCAGCACGTCTCCCATACCCAGGATACGGTCCGCCATACGGTCGGGGTGGAAAGGCTCCAGGGCATCCATTTTCTCACCCATACCCACAAACTTAATAGGAGTACCGGTAACTTTACGAACCGAAAGTGCAGCACCACCCCTAGTGTCGCCGTCCAGCTTGGTCATTACTACTCCATCTAAGCCCAGCCGTTCATTAAAGCTTTCAGCTACATTCACTGCATCCTGGCCAGTCATGGCATCAACCACAAGCAGAATTTCATGGGGTGATACCTCATTTTTTATGTTCTGCAGTTCTGTCATCAGTTCCTCATTAATATGCAGTCGCCCAGCAGTGTCTATAATGACCAAGTCTTGACCATTTTTTTCAGCATTTTCCACCGCTTTTTTAGCGATAATTACCGGGTTCTGCTGCCCCATGGCAAATACTGGTATATCCAGCTGTTTGCCCAGTACTTCCAGCTGTTTAATGGCAGCAGGCCGGTAAATATCGGCAGCAACCAGCAGGGGACGCCGCCCCTGTTTTCGCATTAAGTTGGCCAGTTTACCACAAGTTGTTGTTTTACCTGAGCCCTGCAAACCAACCAGCATTACAATTGTCGGCGGCTTGGGGGACAAGTTTATTTTGCTCTGCTGTCCACCTAACAGTTCAATCAGTTCATCACGAACAATTTTAACTACCTGCTGCCCGGGAGTAAGGCTGGAAAGTACGTCCTGTCCAACAGCTTTTTCCCTTACAGCAGCAACAAACTCCTTGACAACTTTATAGTTGACATCAGCTTCCAGAAGGGCCACACGAACCTCACGCATGGCTTCCTTCACGTCAGCTTCTGTCAAATGTCCTTTTCCTTTTAATTTTTTAAAAGTATCCTGCAGCCTTTCGGAAAGGCTTTGAAACATTAACACGGCACCCCCCGCGGATTACTCCTCAGTCAACCTGGTAATCTCTGTTAAAATTTTTTCCACCCGGTCCAGCTGGCCGGGCCTGGGGTCCTGGCGATAACCGCGCAGCAGTTCCAGTGCTTCATTAATTTTCTTTCGTTCAGCCATAAATTTTTTCAGCAGGCCTAATTTTTCCTCGTAATCATTAAGTATTTTTTCAGCTCTCTTTAATGTATCATGTACTGCCTGCCGGGTTACCTTGTATTCCTCGGCAATTTCACCTAGAGAAAAATCATGACCGTAGTATAATTCAATGAAGCGCTGCTGCCGCTCGGTAAGCAGCTGGCCGTAAAAGTCATACAGCAGTGTAATTTTAATGACTTTTTCCATAAATGGCCTCCGTAGACGCTGCTGCCTATAAAGGCAGCAAACTTTACACAAAGATTGTACAGAAATTAGTTTATAATGTCAAGTATTACTGCCATTTTCACAGATTCCTAATATTGTTGTCTCTCCTGCAGGGTATTTATATAGTTTGAAAGAATAAAAGTATGGAGATACTTTCCCAAGGGGGGTAAAATTTATGAAACAGGATACATTACCACAAAATAATAGTATTCCAGACAATATCTACACCCTTGACCAAGCCCTGGCAATGGGGCGCAAGGATGTAATAGAAGCACATAAGAATTATATTAACTCCAGTCTGACCAAACTGCTGGGATTATTAAATTTTGATCTGCAGTATGTTAAAGCTCAAAATGTAACTGTATGGGATAGTGAAGGGCGCAAATATCTCGATTTTCTTGGTGGATACGGGGCTCTTAACCTGGGGCACAATCACCCCAGCGTCATTAATGCGCTGTCAAAAGTAGAAACTATGCCCAATATTCTACAGGCTTCATTAGGAAGTTTAGCAGGAGCACTGGCTGCTAACTTGGCTCAAATTACACCCGGAAAGCTGCAGCGCTGTTTTTTTGCCAACAGCGGTGCTGAAGCTGTGGAAGGGGCATTAAAACTGGCCCGGGCTGCCACAGGGAGAAAAAAAATATTATACTGCCATGGTTCATTTCATGGCAAAACATTTGGAGCACTGTCTGTTACTGGAAGAGAAAAATATCAAAAACCCTTTCAACCTCTGCTGACAGATACCACTGCAGTTCCCTTTGGAGACTTGGATGCCCTGGCAGATGCGTTAAAAAACGGTGAAGCGGCAGCTTTCATCGTTGAACCCATTCAGGGAGAAGGCGGTATTATTTTGCCCCCAGAAGGGTATTTAAGAGAAGCCCGGGAATTGTGCCGCCGCCATGGTACACTGTTTATTGCTGATGAGGTACAGACAGGTATGGGTCGTACAGGAGCTATGTTTGCCTGCGATCATGAAGGTGTGGAACCGGACATTATGTGCCTGGCCAAGTCACTGGGCGGGGGTATTATGCCCATTGGAGCATACATTACCACCGATAAAATTTGGCAGAAAGCTTACGGCAGCATGGAAAAAGCTACATTACATACTTCCACCTTCGGGGGAAATACCCGTGCTGCTGCAGCTGCTTTAGCCACTATTGAAACTATATACAGGGAAGACTTAGTTAAACAAGCCAAGCAAAAGGGCGATTATTTTATAAATAAGTTAAATAAATTAAAAGACAAATATCCCCTGCTGGCCGATGTTCGCGGCCGCGGCCTGATGATAGGCATTGAATTTAATCAACCGAGTGGTGGTAAATTTAAGGCCACCATGGGTGTGTTAAATAAGCTGTCGAAAGAATACATGGGCAGCCTGGTTGCAGGGGAACTGTTAAATAAATACGGTATAATCACTGCTTACACACTAAATAATCCCAATGTTATCCGCCTGGAACCGCCATTAACAGTGGAGTACCACCAGCTGGACTTTGTTTTGGAAGCACTGGATAAAATATTGGACAGCCACAAGGGATTCTTTAGTATGGCAGCATCTGGTGTGAAAACCATCTTTAAATCTATAACCAGAAAAGACTAGCGGCACCCTGGCCAAACGCCAGGATGCCGCTAGTCTTTCTTTTTACATTTTTGCTTGTACATTCTATTATCGGCAGCTTTTATTAATTTATATATATTATTACCATCTTCCGGGTAAAAAGCCATCCCATAACTAACTTCTATCTTTTCATCATAAGGCAGTTTCACCTTTTCAATAATATTAGAAAT
>JACDOL010000028.1 GCA_017656165.1 Desulfotomaculum sp. | reverse complement strand
TAAATGATAAACAAACCAGTTCTATAATATATTTTAAATTATGATAAGGAGGCGTATTAAATGCATATACCCAACGGTTTTTTAGATCCCACAACTGCAGCTGCCACTGCAGCCGCCAGCAGCGGAATGCTGGTATACGGCTGGGATCGACTGCGCAGGGAAATTAGTCAACAATCCCCGATAACTTTAGGATTAGTGGCAGCATTTATTTTTGCCGCTCAAATGATTAACTTTTCAATTGGCCATCACACCAGCGGCCACTTAATTGGAGCCATGGTGGCTGTGGCAGTATGTGGACCCTGGGCAGCAGGTCTGCTAATGGCAGCGGTAATTGCTGTACAAAGCCTGTTCTTCCATGACGGGGGAACCATTGCCCTTGGCGCTAACATATTTAATATGGCTGTGGTAGCCACTGCTGTTAGTTATTACGTTTTTAATGCTGTAATGAAAAAGACCGGCAGCAGATCCTTAGCCATGGCGGTAGGCGCCTGGCTGTCTGTAGTAATTGCATCAGCTGCAGCAGCATTTGAACTGGCCTTCTCCAGCACCGCTCCGCTGCAGGATATTGTTTGCGCTATGTTAAGTTGGCACAGCTTAATTGGAATAGGAGAAGCAGTTATTACAATACCTAGTGCTGCCTTCTTATATAAATTTGCCAAAGAAACTCAAGCTTCACTGCAGGTGAAAAGATATGCTGAAAAGTAGAAAATTCATAACAGCCATCCTGCTGATCTTTTTCATTGCCGGTTTTCTATCTAATTTTGCTTCAACTCACCCTGATGGATTAGAACGGGCAGCAGAAGATCTGGGTTTTATATCCCGGGCTTCAGATCATGTATCAGTTTTTAATGACTATTATATACCCGGTATAAAACACCCAGCTTTGGCCGGAGGGTTAGCCGGTCTCTTCGGCTGCATCCTGGTTTTTGTCACCGTAACATTTTTAAGCAAAGTTGTAAGGCTGACAAAATGATCGAGAAGGGTAACACCGTAATCATTTAATACGGCGTTACCCTTCTTACTCATTTTTATATTGGTGTTAATATAGAAATAACCGGATGCGGAAAATTTTCACCTATAAACTTTTCAATCAGTCCCGGAATCTTTGAAACAGGCTTTAACAATTCTATACTTACTCAACTATTTCAAATTTCGTTTTTCAGGGAATTTCAATGGTATTTTCACAATTGTAGATACTCCATTTTTTTCGTTAAGCAGTTCAATTTTCCCCTGGTACATCTTTAAAATTCTCTCTACAATAGTTAATCCCAGGCCATACTTACCTTTTCGCCCCTTCCGAAAAGGTTTAAATATGTCGTTTATAATATGGGGGTCAATTTGGGAACCATCATTCCAGAATTTAAGTATAACTTCTGACTGTTCGCTGTTTACATCAAGGATTATCTCTAGTTTTGAAGCAGCATAACGCAGGTGATTATCCAATAAATTTTCAATCATAACCCTTAAAGTATCTTCATCTCCCTTAACCGTTACCGGCTGTAATGATAACTGCCAGGTTATTTCCGGGCGCTGAAGATTTAGGCGCTGGGTTATTTCTTCTATTAGATTTTTTAGGCAAACATTTCCATAAACCGGGTTTTTAGCAGCCAAATAATCCAGGCGAGTTAAATAAAGCAGTTGTTGAATCATCTTTTCCAAGCGCTTCCCTTCTTCGTCAATTACCTGGATGCTGCCCTTTAAATCACCCCTGGGGTAAACTCCATCCTGCATGGCCTGGGCATAGCTGCGGATCACCATGACAGGTGTTTTCAATTCATGGGAGATATTTTGCAGCATGGATTGCTGGGATTCATCCTGCTGAATTAACTGCCGGCGCATGGTATCAATAGATTTAGCTAATTTTCCTATTTCATCATTACGTTTTATATCTAAGGGTTCATGCCAATTGCGATCGGCAATAAGTTTCACATGTTTTTCCATTATAGTAAGGGGCCGGGTCAGGTAGCGAACAATTAACAGGGAAACAAACCAGCTTACCAGTAAAGCAGCCCCTACATACAACATAATGTCAAACAGAAAGGTTTTTACAAAGAGATCTTCTTCCGGTTTTCTTAGAAACATGACTCGATACAGGGGTTTCCCGTAGGCCATATTTTTTACTATGACATACCGAATACCTGTCTGTTTATTTTTACTCTCATAGAGCTGTCTAGGTGACTGCTGTAATTCTGCATTTTGTTTTATTTCCTTTAAAAAAGAAGGAGGAAATGCCCGCTGGGCATCTGGCGGCAGGGTTGTTCCATCTTCCAGCATAATGAAGCTTCGTACATGAAAGCCTCGTCCTTCTATTTCGTTTTTTGGCGGAGGAAGAACGGGCGGTTCCATTAATGTGTTTGTAAAGAAATTGCGGATCAAGGGGGGCATAATGAGTAATACAAAAACGTATAATATCAAACTAACAAGGGACAGGGCAAGCCATATTTTTACAGTCAGCGAAAGATTTTTCATTTTGCTGTTACCCTGTAGCCATATCCGTAAATGGTTTCAATCCGCAGATCCGGCAGCTTTTTACGCAGCCGCCGTACCAGATCATCCACCGAGCGGTCAGTGCCAATATAGTCCTCTCCCCATACCCGGTTGATAATTTGCTCCCGTGATAAAGCCCGCCCCTTGTTTTGAGCAAAAAACAATGCCAGATCATATTCCTTTGAGGTTAGTTCAATAACCTCATTGTTTTTGTAAATTTGCCGCTTCTCTTCGTCTAATACATAAGGCTCCAGGTTAATTACTGAGTTTTGGGACTCATTTGGCCTGCTGTATACCCGTTCAAGGATTCTGTGGGTACGAATAACCAATTCCCTGGGAAGAAATGGTTTTGCCAGGTAGTCATCACTGCCCATTTCTAAACCCATTATTCGATCAATATCTGCATCCCGGGCAGAAATGAAAATAACCGGAACCCCCGGAGATTGTTCTTTAATGCGCCGCAGCAGCTGGTAACCATCAATATCAGGCAGCATAATATCCAAAATCCAAAGGTGCGGCCGGTCTGCAATAGCCTGCAGGGCAGATTGCCCGTCGGTAAAAGAACGTACTTCCCAACCCTCTTTGAGTAAGTAAGTAGTTAATATTTGATTTAAATTCACCTCATCTTCAACCAGAAAGATACGAAACAAGTTAAACCACCCCCCTTAGCAAGCTTAATATTATTATAATCTCTTATGCTTTCCAAATACATACAAAAAATCCAGACCCTCTTCTATCTAAAAGAGAGTCTGGCTGTTACTGCTAATTAGATTTTCCCAATTTATTAGAAAGAGTCTGATTTCTTTCCTGCAGCTGCTGTAACATTTGCGGCAGAAGTTCCTTAATTTTAGCTTCATCATTTGCTTTTACCGCTTTCATCAACTGAACTTTTAAGTTATTTTGGGCAAATCTGCCTTTACCTTCAAAGCCGCTTCTAGCCTTTAAACCGAGGTTCTTTAATTCCTCCCTGGCCTGTTCCGGGGTTAATTTCCCGCTTTTCACGTCCTGGCGGATTTGTCCCACCTTTTCTTTAATCTCGTCGGATAATTCAGGTCTAACCCGGTGTTTTTCAATGCCCAGGTTCTTTAATTCCTCCCTGGCCTGTTCCGGGGTTAGTTTCCCGCTTTTCACGTCCTGGCGGATTTGTCCCACCTTTTCTTTAATCTCGTCGGATAATTCAGGTCTAACCCGGTGTTTTTCAATGCCCAGGTTCTTTAATTCCTCCCTAGCCTGCGCCGGGGTTAATTTCCCGCTCTTCACATTCTCATATATAGTTTTTATTTTTTCTTTTACTTCGTCAGAGATTTGCGGCTTTTGCTTGTCAGTTGGGCGTTTTTCTTTTAAGTCACTCATTAACTGTTCTTGTTCAGCAAGGGCAGCTTTCCACTGGGCCAAACTTTCCGGCGTATACTTGCTGACCAAATCCAGTATTTTGTCATTCATCTCCTGACGTTTTTCTTGATTGAACATTTGGTAATGAACAAATGGTTTTTTCGCAGCTGCATCACCTGCACCGGTAACGGTATTGGCGGCAAATGAAGCCGTTGGTACCAACACTGACAGTGCCAAAGTAGTGGATAAAATTTTTGTCTTCCAGTTTTTCACAGCTTAATTCCCCCCCTATTAAATTTTATTAATTTGCCTACGCTTAAAAATATAAAGGAAAAATGCGGTACAATTATCAAGGAAATGTGGGAAATTATGAAATTAAACCGGTATATTTATATTATTCCTATTTCTGCTAATTCTATAGACCGTTTTGTCAGAAAAAGGGCATACCCGGCAGAGTCTTTTGCACTTTTCATATTGAGATAATTTAGTTCACTTTCCATAAGGGCCAGTTTAGAAATCTGGCCCAGTTCATATCTCTTCTTATCCCACTGGTAAGATCTTTGGGCATTTCTATAGTTAATTAAAGCTAATTGGTAATCTTCTTGCTTTGATTTAGCATCTGTCAGCAGTCTATTTATTGTTTCATTTAATTTACTTTGTTCATCAGCCAGTTCCAGTTCTTTTTCTTTAATTTCTAGCCTTAATAATAAATACTCATAATAATCATTATTTTTATCCAAATCGTCATCTAGCTTATTAATATCTCTTTTAAGCTGATAGAGGCGATCATAGGATGTGGAAGCACTGGACAATAATTGCTCAAACTCAGGAATTTCAATGGAGGTCGAAACCTCAAAGGGGGCCAAGTTTAACTCATCGTTATAATCTCTGCCCATCATATCGTTTAACTGTCCCTTATTAGTTTTAATTTCATTTGTCTGCGCAATGATTTTTTTATTTAGCTCGGTAACATTAGCGACAAGTTCGTCTACCTTAGATTGACTACTGCTTCCTAACCCCAGCTTTTTTCTCTCTACATTAAGCAGGTGTTGTTTCAGCTCAAGCTCTTTATTTAAGATAAATAATGTATCTTCTTGCTTTAAAATGGTCGTATAGAGTTCTTCAACGATGTAATCTATTTGTTTCCGGTAGTTTTCTTCTTCTTTAACAGCATCATCATAGCTGTTTTCGGCATCCTCGCTGCTGTCTGATGATGATTTAATTTTGTCATACTGGGCTTCCATCTGGCTTTCCAGCTGTTGTATTTTAGCCTGATCCTTCTCGGAGTCAGGTTTTTCCAGTTCAGCACTTAACGCCGCAGACAGGCTGTTATACATGTCAATCATATCATTGTACTGGTCCTCGATCTGCCGCTGCTTGTATTTTGCTTTATCCACATTAATTTCGTATTTCCGAAGATTTCTGCTGTTTTCCTTAACCAGACTCTTAGCTTGTTCCAGCGTAATGACATTTGCATCAGCAACCGCTTCTTCAGCAGCATAGCTCGTTACAGAACTTCCTAATACAAACAACATAGCCAGTATAAGAATCAACCTTTTGCTCATAGACATCCCCTTTTATTCATAACGTAACGCTTCCAGCGGACTTAAATCAGCAGCCTTCCAGGCTGGATAGAATCCGAAAAATACTCCTGTAACTACAGAAAAGATTAACCCGAGCAGAACCCCGCTTAATGAAGGAAGGGCCGTAAGCTCAAAGCAGCTTAATACGGGTAACGCAAGGAACCCAGCAGCTACACCGATAATACCGCCTGTTAAGCTGATAATCACTGCCTCGATTAAAAACTGACCTAATATTTCCCTTTTCTTGGCACCAATAGCTTTTAGTGTGCCAATTTCTCTGGTTCTTTCCTTTACTGTGACAAACATAACATTCATAATGCCAATACCGCTGACAATCAATACCACAACCGCTACAGCTAACAAAAGCAAGGACATGGTTCTGGCAGACTCCTGGGCCGCCGCCAGCCTGCTTCCGGCATCCAAAATGCGAAATTGGTCTGCTCCCCCAGCCCGGTGAGTCTCATCGAGGATATTGGTAATATCACTAATGGCAGCCTGAACAGTGTCCATGCTTGTGGCCTGCACATTAATCACAGGGTTAGCCCTGGTACCTAATAAAAATTTTTCTCCTACAGAATAGGGAACAAAAACGGCGTCGTCATAACTCATGCCCGAACCGGAATCACCCACACGATTGTATATCCCGACAACCGTAAGCCTCCTGTTATTTATACTAATAGTTTGGCCGACGATTTCCGAAGGGTAGCCGTCCGTGAGTGTGTTGGCCAGCTCAGCACCGACAACGGCAGCTTTATTTCTCTTCTGTTCGTCTTCTTTATCAAGGCTTCGGCCCTGCTGAGCTGTTAGGTTATTGCTGCGCTGAAATTCCGGCTGAATGGCTATGAAATTCCCGGTGGTAGAATAATTATTAAAGGTTATATTTCCACTGCCGCGTAGAATGGGAAAGGCCTGGGCAATGTTTTCGCTTTTCAAAAACAGTTCTGCATCTTTTTTGGTTAACGGGTCTACTATTCTCCCCCTATGGCTACCCATAACGATAATCGTGCCGACATTCAGTTTAGAATATTGTTCATTAACCCGGGCCTCTCCACCTTTACCGATGGCCACCACCAGAAATATGGTGGCGGTGCCGACGATAACTCCCAGCGTAGTTAAAAAGGTTCTGACCTTGTTTTGAGTAATATTAATTAAAACAAGTTTAAGCAGTTGTGTCAGCTGCAATAAAATCACCTGCTTCTAGTGTAGAGGACTGTTTCATTCTCCTTAAGGCCTTCTAAAACCTCTACACTGTTACCATCAGTAAAGCCGGTCTTAATCTGTCTTTCAACCCTTTGACCCTTTTCATCAACCACCGTAACCACCTGCTTTCCGTTAACGATTTTCACAGCCTGATAAGGTACAATCAAACAGTTCTTGACTTCTTTCAGTACAAAGGAGACTGTACAGGTCATGCCATCCTTCAACTGAGAGTCCGGGTCTTTAGTAGTGATTTCTACGGAATAATTAACCAGTCCGCTGGAATCCTGAACGGGCAAAGCATCAATCTTCGTTACCTCTCCCGTGAATTTTTTCTCCGGTACAGCTTCTACCGTCACATATACTTTTTGTCCCACTTTGATTTGACCAATGTCATACTCAATTACCTTGGTTACTGCTTTAATGGTATTGCCTTCATGGATTGTTGCAAAGTCATCCTCATCAGTTAAACTTTCCCCGACTTTTTTAGCCAAGTCTAAAACAACGCCGGAAACCGGTGCATATAAAATGGTATCTTCTAAATCTTGTTTGGCCATTTTAACTTCCAACTCATTCTGTTCTAAGCCCTGGGCCTTTTGCAGTTCATACTTCTTTTGCAGGTTTTGGTATTCTGTTTCTTTGTTTGCCAGTTCTAACTTTTTCATTTTCAATTCATTGGCTGAATAAGCATCGGGTATTGCTTCCATCTCTTTGTATTCATCTCTAAGCTTCTCTAATTCGGCTTCAGCTTTTTTCAAATTTAATTCGCTGTCTAACAGATTGGTTAATCTCTGCTGCCGGGCTTCCTTGAGCTTAGCTAAGGCCAATTGGTACTGATCCTGATAATCCTTGTCGTCTAATTTAGCGATAATGTCACCCTTTTTGACCTGATCGCCTTCCTTAACTAAGATCTCCGCAATGGTACCTCTGACGCCAAATCTTAAAGTCACTTTTGAAAAATCAATGGTTCCATCGGAATCCAGGGCAACAACGATGTCTCCTCTTTTAACTTGAGCTTGCTGGATTTGTATTTGCGTGTTTCGGTCATCAGCCTGTTTTTGCTTCCAGTAACCTGTGCCGCCTGCTAACATTATGGCTAATATTAAAATAACCCAAAAACTTTTCTTCTTTTTGGCTTGGGTAAATTTTGTCCCTAAACCGCTAATTATTTTCATAAACCTTACCATCCCGTATATGAACTATTTTTTTCACCTGCCCAGCCACTTCAGCATCGTGGGTAATAATCAAAATCGTATTTCCCTGCTGGTTAAGCTCTTTAAAAATTTCCATAACTTCCCGGCTGGATTTACTGTCCAGGTTGCCGGTAGGCTCATCTGCTAATAACAATTGGGGACTGCCAACAATGGCCCTTGCTATAGCTACCCTTTGCTGCTGTCCGCCTGAGAGTTCATTAGGGCGATGGTGCAGCCTCGCCCCCAACCCTAAAATCGTTAATTTTTCCTTGGCTAATTCCCCGGCTTCCTCTTCATCAACCCCACGATAAAGCAAAGGAAGCATGACATTTTGCATCGCTGTTAATCTGGGCAGCAGATTAAACTTTTGAAAGATAAAACCGATTTTTTTATTGCGTACCTCGGCCAGTTCATTTTCCGAAGCCTTTAATACATCTAAACCGTCTAAATAATATTGTCCGGAAGTAGGCAGATCCAGACACCCCAGTATATTCATCAAAGTGGATTTACCTGAGCCCGAAGGCCCTAAAATGGCCATAAAATCTCCTTTACTTACCTTTATGCTTACGTTATCCAGCACTTTGAGTTCTTCAGAGCCATTTTGGTATATTTTTACAATGTTATTGGCATCTATTACATATTTTGAGCTGTATATCATCTTAAAAACCACCCATACCCGGTGGACGACCACCCATGCCTGGCGGGCCAGCAAATCCCTGCCTGTTACCGCCTTCACCTTGCTGACTGCCCGTTTGCCCACTACCACACATTATCTGTACAAACGAAACTGTACCATCTTTTTTCCATATCCGCAAAATTGTACCTTTTTTAATCTCTGTCAGCCCAACCTGGCTAACTTCTCTCGTTCCTCTTTGCATTGTTACAATAGGAGTTCCCACCGGTATCATAAAGGTCTCAGTTTCTTCGGTAAAACTTATTCTAAAGCCTCTGTTTGCAGGTTTCCCGCCATCATTGGACTGGTTTGGGTTTTGTATTTGATTTTCATTGGCAGGTTGTTCCTTTTGTGTTGTTGGATTTTCAGGAATTTTGGCTTTATAAACAGTTACTTCATTGCCGATAATTTCTTTAACCCTGCCGATTAACGCCGGTCTTTCTTCTGGAAAAGTAATCTTTTGACCTTCCGAATTATCTGCATTAGTCTTTTGTGATAACTTTTCCGCTGTTTTTGTACCACCACTGCTGCAGCCAACAGCAATTGCAGCAATCAAAATAATTAGTAATATAAATAACAATTTTTTATTTCTCATGACCTCACCTCATAATAAATGTGATGCTCTATAATATCCGAACTAAAATACACCTCATTTTCTTTTTCACCTCCCGTACCCGCATCAAAGGTAAATATTTCCTTTAAATTCTAATTGAACTGCCCTTACTACCATTTTACGCTTGCGTTATTTATAATAGTTTAGACCAAGTTCAATATTAGGCTGCCTTTTCTTTAAGATGGGTAGGCTGTGGTAAGAATACTATGGGCAGCGGCTAATACTGCACAGTTCGCTCTCTTCTGGCGGCTATATGGTGAAACAGGGAAGTTAAGTATGTTCTTTCGTACGAGAAAAGCCATGCTTTTCCGGCACCTAGTAAATTTACGTAGAATATTGCTAATCAATGGTAATTACAAGAATAATTTACAGAACAAATACGGAGGAAATATGAAAAAATTGTGGGAAATTATGAAAACAGCGGCACCCACTGCCTACGGGTTATCTTTCCGCTCTTTTGGGACAGGGTTTCTTTCAAACCCATGGCTCGGCTACATTCCGTGCAAGCATAAAATAAATAACCCCTTTAAAGTAGACAAATAGTAAAACACTGCATAATGTACTTTAAAGGGGTTATTTTATTATAAATATATTTTTGAATTTTCAGAAATTATAATAAACAAAACATTTTGATATTTAACAATATAAAAACTTTTTTAAACTAACAGGAAAGTTAGAGCTGTGTAAAGAATAAGTAAAAGTAAGCAAAAAAATATCTTTAAAGGGAGGAGATACCCATGCCCACTGTCTGCTTCAATAAGGAGTCAGTAAAGGAACTTAAAGCAAGGCTCCAGTGGATTCTCAAACTGGGTTCCGACAAAAAAGTTTACTTGGCAATTGGTAACAAAAGTCCTGGTGAAGAAGTGTTCAAACCTGTAAAAGCTGTTACTGTCCTGGAATCTGAACACAACAACTGCAAACTAATCGATATTGGCTTTCAATATAAAGGCTCTGGCAGAACCCTCTCCATTAGAAATATATGCGCCTTCAACTGGTCCGTTCAAGACTATTCTGATGAGAACACTCCTGAAAAAATAAAGTTAACCCTCTTTTGCGTTGATAATTCATCTCCAGAATCAATAATTAGCAAGGATTATATAATTAGATTTACTGAATGCCCTCAAGATAATTGTGTTCGTGAAAATTATGTAATGATTTCATAAAATCACACTCAAGTAAAGGGCGCATCCTGCGCCCTTTACTTTTCTGCATCACAAGAGTAATTATAGCATTATGTTATGTTAAATTCAAGCATTAATTCACAACTTATCATATCTTTACATTTTATTAAGATGCCTACATAATTATCCTCATTCTACTTCTCCCTGCTATTCCTAAGTTTCAACCCAACCCCACATTATTGACATGACGTTCCCAGGTTTACTAAACAATACTTTGTTATTCAGCAGTATGCAGTTAATACAATACCTGAACTATTTCCCCTGCTGTTAGCCAGTTTACTTATAACTCTTTTAAAGCTTGCGAATTGAATACCACAATTAGTAAAAAAATACATTATTTATATTATGAACTTAATAATATATAAAGGAGATTATGTACATATGTAGAAATAATTAGAAATAAAATCCGGTTGGGAGGTTTTTATATTGATTCAATTGAAAATAACTACATTGTCCGAAGATACATCAAACCAAAGAGGTTTATTAGCTGAACACGGATTATCTTTTTTAATTGAATATAATGGTTATAAACTGCTTTTTGATACTGGTCAAGGCCCTTCGGTTGTAGCTAATGCTAGGGCGCTGGATATTGATCTTAACGAGATTGATTTTATAATACTAAGTCATGGTCATTACGACCATACCGGCGGCCTGTTAAGTATCTTGAGAAAAACGGGTAAAATTCCAATATATGCTCATCCTGAGGCCTTAAAGCCAAAATACAAACTTCTTCCTCCCAGCAGTTACCGTGCAACCGGGTTGCCAGCTTCCCTACAGGAACTAAAAAACGCTGGAGCTGAATTTAAACTAAGCACCGGTATGCAAGAAATAATACCTGGACTTATATTAACAGGAGAGATACCTAGAGTCACAGAATACGAAACCATTAATCCTTCACATTACATGGAAGATAATGGACAATACGTTCCAGATCCAATGCCTGATGACCAGGCACTTATCGCTATCACTAAAAAGGGGCCAGTTATAATTATGGGTTGCGCCCATTCAGGGGTTGTTAATACTGTTCGTTATGCTGCAGAGTTAACTGACAGTAAAAATATCTATGGTCTTGTAGGAGGTACACATTTATACGAGGCAGAAGCAGAAAGGGTGGCAAAGACTATCAATGAACTTAAATCTTTTGAGCCACAAGTATTAGCAGTAAACCACTGTACGGGCATAAAAGCACAAATGGAATTCTATAAAACATTTAATGATAAACTTATTTACAACAGTACGGGAAATGTTCTGCAATTATGAACAAGGCGCCTTAAACCGGCGCCTTTTTAATTATGTTCCTTGCCGCAGTTTTTGGGTGAGCAGACTAAATCCTTACCATTCTTTTAGCTAATTAAAGAGCTTGGTCTGCTGGTTTTGGAAAAGAGTTCTTCCCGGCTAGATAAATTTCTCATTTTAGTGATGTTCAAATTCCCTTGGTTTGCATATTACTTCCTTAACCTTGGTATCAAAAAAATAATTAGAATGTGCCGGTATCATGCAGAGTGCTGTATCTACCCCGTTTCCGGTACCGGCCACAGAGATAACCTCTTCTCCATACGGTATTAATCCAGCATCTAAGGCCATGGAAGCAGCTTCTATACACACTTTAGTTCCCTGTCCAAAAACTCTCAGGGTATTTGCTATAATTTCTGCCGGGTAAATACCTCCAAATTTAAAGCGGCAGGCCCTGTCCAAACCAGCCATTAAGTGAGTAGTAATAAGTACCGGTATCCCTTTTTGTTCCAGTTCCTGCCGTCTTTCTGGCGTCAATGAACCTTTACCAGGGCCAAAAAATCCAACATGATAAGAAACACAGATTACTTTGAAGTCATGACCTAACAATTTTTCAGCTGTAGTACCAGTTTTAGATGCAACCACTACATTTTTAATATTAAATTCTTTAGCATATTTTATTACCGCTTTCACTGTAGCTTCGGTATTATGCTCACCTGCTTTTTCCCAATACATTTATTTATTATTCCTCCTTTATTTATTATTTCTCCTTAAAACATTACTTTTACTTGATCCCTGTCAAGCGCACGCCTAATGCCCCGCAGCTTTTCTAAAAGCAGTGGATTTTCTACTGAGGCTTTTTCCATTTGTCTAAGCAGGTCAATTTCCCGCCGGATTATTGAAACTATATCACCTTCCTGCAGGTTGCTATTTTGCATCAGGTGTTCAAAATCCTTGCCGTTATACCAGGCATACGCAATATAACCGGGTACCGGGGACCATACTAGAAATTCTTCTGGTACACCCATCTGCATAAGCCGTGCCCTCAGTTCATTTACAAAATCTACATCGTATGGAGGAGGCTGAACGTATTCCCTCCGTCCCGGTGTGTAATCTACTCCTGCCAGAATACCGGCTGCTACATCGCTGGGTATATCTTCTATAAGTCCTGAAAAAACCAACTCGGTAACAAATATTTCTTGTATATGAAGGTATAGAGCAAACTTCCCCCGCGGATAAAATGTGCGTCCCTTTACATAGCCTAAACTTTCCAGTAGGTCACGCATTCTGAAAAATTCAGTAGTATACTGTTCAACTTCATATTCCCTCTGTTTCTTTTTATACAATAAAAAATCTAATTTATTATTTAAATCTCTAATGTTCCTGGCAGCATCAAAACATTTTACTTCTTTGCACTTTTTCTTTTTAAGCGATGCAAGAAGTTTTTCCAGTTCCCGTATTCTTGTCTGGGATCCTGGCTGCTGCCTATACCTGCGGCTTTTTAACCTTCTAAGCTCTTTTTTTAATTTTTTGCGAATCAATGGGCAGGAAACACTATGCTGCTCATTACAAAAATTTTGTTCTAAATCTTTGATGGTTTTTTTAATTTCAATAATTTGTTGATTAATTTCTTCCAGTTGACGGCGTTTTTGAAATACCGAAAAATTATTTTTTAAAAAGTGCTCAATTTCTTCATCTGACTTCCATCTTAAAAGGCTTAACACTGTATTGGGGGATATTGTTAACCTTCCATGTACCATTTCCACCTCAGATTCTTTAAAAAAACCCGTTTCTTCAGGATATTTATCACTAATCTGGATAAAAACATAACCTTTCTCATCAAATCCCCGCCTACCTGCCCGGCCTGCCATTTGAAAAAATTCTCTATTTAAGAGCTGGCGAAATTCCCGCCCGTCCCATTTGCGGCAGGATTCAAATACTGCACTGGCAGCAGGAAAGTTTACTCCTGCTGCAAAGGTTTCAGTACAAAACAACACCCAAATTAGTCTAGATTCATAAAGTCTTTCAACAAGCCGTTTAAGTGCTGGCGATAGACCTGCATGATGATAGCCAATACCTTTTAAGAGCAGTCTTTTTAAAACTATCCGCTCCCGGTGCAAAAACATGTCAGGGTTCTGCGCTTCTGCATCCTCAATAATTTTATAAACTTGTTCTTTTTCCTCACGGTATAAAAAATCCCATTTTTTTCCGAGCTCAACTGCCAATTCTTCAGCTTTGGCTCGCCCAAAAACGAAATAAAGTGCTGGCAGGTGTTCTTCTATAGCATCTATTACTTCAGATGGGTCTTTAAAAGCCCGAGCCATAAAAAACCTCCTGTTGAATAATTATCGCTTTTTTTGATAGTTATGTTTTTTTCTCTCTCCAAATTTATACTGCCCATCATCGTCAGTTTTACTGCACAATTTTTTCACCAGTCTTTTGGCCTTTGATTTACTCAAAACCCGGTTATCAGGGCTGATCCACTTTATTTCTAACGGAACAGCCCTCTTTTTTTCTTCTACCACTACAACATCACAATTTCGCACCTCACCTATCCAAATTGCCATTTCTCTGACATTGGGAACGGTAGCTGATAAACCTAAGATTTTAACATGCGGAGGTGCGAATAGTATAGCCTCTTCCCATGCTGTTCCCCGGTGAGGGTCATCTAAATAATGAATTTCGTCAAAAACAACATAAGCTATGTCATTCAGATCTTCCACATCTTCAAAACACTTATTACGAAATATTTCAGTAGTCATAACAGTTAACGGGGCATCACCGTTAATGGTTATATCACCGGTAACCAGTCCTACCCGTTGTTCACCAAACATTTTCTTAAAATCTGAGTATTTCTGGTTGGATAAAGCCTTTAATGGTGAGGTGTATACTAACCCCTTGCCCTCACCCAGCACTTTTTCTGCCAATTTTTCGGCTATAAGGGTTTTGCCTGTTCCAGTAGGAGCTGCAACCAGTACATTTTGCCCCCTTAAAACTGCTTCTATAGCTTCCACCTGGAACTTATCCAGCTTTATTACTTTTTCAGTTGATTCTTCGGAATAACTGCCACTGCGAGTATTAGAGTTACTATTATTGGCTTGAGGCAAAAAAATAGTCCTCCCCTCCAGCTACCTCCTGATGATGTTTTTACTTCTCTACTTAGTTTATCCAAAATAACACATTTTCCCTGCAATATTTCCGAAAAAACAATGTTAAAGTATTTTTAATAATTTAGTACAAAATAATAATAATGCGATAAATACCTGGTGCGTCAAAACTTATACGTTAAAAAAGACCCTACCAAACAAAATGGTAAGGCCTTTATTTCTAGTAGTTACTTTTTTTTCGCAGTGGGTTCAATCTCAAACTACCCCACCACAAAAGTATTAAACCTGATATTAAATAAAATAAAGTATAAATCAACCAATAAGGAAGAAACCAGTCAGCATGCTTATCAAGCATAGGTCCCTCACCTAAAATACACATCAGCACAACCACGGGGTTAATATCCAGTAATAACTGTGCAGCAGCGGGCAGCGTATCAGGCCTGGGATAAACATTTGACACGGTTACTTCATAAATAAACATTGCTAAAAAAGCAGTACCCGCCAGCAAAAAGGCTGTTACAGCATAAGATGTAACTGTACTGACACCGGTTCGTCTGAAAAAAGCGGAACTGGCCATACCAATGGCAGCAAATAGGAACATTGTTACAACATAAAAGCTAAATACAGCCAAGAGCTGCCACGGGGAAATTCCACCATATATCAGAACAATACTGTAAAGCGGCAGCGTGGAAACCAGCAGCAGTAAAGTAAAAGAACATGATGATATCATCTTACTTATTACTATCCCACCGGGAGTAAGATCAGTTGTCAATAAAACATTGAGAGTCTGCCTTTCACGTTCACCGCTGATGGTACCAGCAGTAAGGCCCGGAGTAACAAAAGCAAGCATAATTAACTGTACTAAGCTTAGCACAATAAATATCTCCCTGCTGCGTGATGGGTTAAAAGTACTGGGAAAGTGACGCCAGTCTAAATACATAGCCGCAAGAATAAACCCTCCAATTACCAGCAGGTAAATAAAAAATATCAGCGGTGCTTTATAATTTCGGAAGCGCTGCCTCAATTCTTTTAAAAGCACTGGGTTGGCTTCTATCATATTGTCTCTCCCTCCCCTGTTACTGCCAGGAAGGTATCTTCCAGACTGCCTGGTTGAACAGCAAACTGCAGTATGGGATAGTTTTTTTCAATTAATGATTTTAACAACCTCTGCTGCTCCTCTCGTTTTCCTTTAAATATTAAACGAACACCTTTTTCGATTTTATCTGCCTGCAAAACACCAGGATATTTGTGTAAGTATTCAAGCATTTCTTTCTGGTTTTCATATACTTCTACATTTATAATCCGGGTTTCTTGACTACCACTTGTTATATCACTGACCGGCCCGCTAACTACCAATCGGCCATTCTCTAATATCCCTACCTGGTCACAAATTTCGGCCAGTTCCGGCAGAATGTGTGAACTTATCAGTATTGTTTTACCCATGTACTTCAACTGGCGTATTACTTCTTTTACTTCTGCCCGGGCCCTGGGATCAAGTCCGGAAGCTGGTTCATCCAAAATTAATACTTGTGGATTATGCACTAGGCATCTAGCCAATGCCAAACGCTGTTTCATTCCCCGGGAAAGATTGTCAACAAAGGTATCGGCCTTGTCTTTTAGATTTACCAGTTCTAACAAGTCATTTACCAGCCTTTCATGTTTTTCTTCCGGGATACGGTAGGCTGAAGCAAAAAAGCTTAAATATTCCCGGGCTGTCAAACCATCATATACCCCAAAGAAATCAGGCATGTAACCTATTACCCGCCTTACTTTTCGCGGTTCCTTGGCCACATCAACACCGTTTACAACAGCTGTCCCGCTGTCAGCAGAAAGTAAGGTGGCTAAAATACTCATGGTAGTGGTTTTCCCGGCACCGTTTGGGCCAATTAAGCCATATACCTGCCCGGCTGGAATAGTAAGGGTAAGGCTCTTTAATGCTTCTGTGCTGCCAAATCTTTTACATAAATTTTTTATTTCAATCATTTTACCACCCCTTCCACCGCCAGCTCCGGGATAGGCGTAACATCTGGTTCGTCCAAAGAACGCATTATTTTCAGCCTCAGAACTTTATTATCTGAAAGATAATACTGCAGTTCTTCTCCTGTTAGGGGGTTATTAAATTCTGTATAGTTAACCTACTGACCTTTACTCCAGTCATATATTTTCACTTTAGAAGTAGTGGTTGCAATTTTATTTATTTTTACCTCAGTAATTTCTAAATTATCTACAGGTAAGTTTAAATTATAATCCAGGGTAACCATGACCCCGTGAAGCACACTGCCCTTGGGGGTTATCTCAATTCCTCCACCATCAACCGCCACCGGTAAAATAAAACCGGGAGGTAGTTTTAATTTTCCTGATGCCGGATATTCCACTGGCAGTTCCTGCAGTACCAGCGCTGTATAATAATTCTGCGCATTATCGCCCGTTAATGCCATTAAACCAGGAACATTATTAATGTAAGCAATTACTTGGGCTATAAGCGTTTTAGTATATTGATTATTTGCCACCCTGATAGTACGGCTGTGAGACCATTTTTCACGTTCCCATTTCATATCTTCAAACCAATTATTAACTTCATTCTGACAATTAAAATTTTTTATATCGTCTATATCTATTTTCTTATTAATTTTTTCTCCTGCATCCAATCTGCCAATATTAATGGCCCTGTCTCCTATTACAGCAACGCACTCCACCAGGTCCATTCCAGTATTATTTTGTAAAAAAACATAAGCATTTTGGTTTGATAATTTAATTCCTCCATCTAATGTACCAAAGTTTTCATCTACCTTATAATACCTGGCCTGACGCATGGACCAAAACTCTACACCATCGAAACATACATTTTGTCCTTCCCTGTTATACTGCACCACCGCTTTTTCCCATTGACCGTTTCCACGATAGTTTATTTCCGGGTATATTAATCCTACCCCACTGTCAGTCATCTGGTATTCTCCACCCCGGTGGGACACAATTAAACTGTTCCCTGCAATTTCGGCAAAACCGCCATCAAGTAATTTTATTACTGCTTCATGATGCCCCAGGGGACCGCTCATCCGGTGGAAAGGGGCGATACAGTATATAATTCCGGCAGTTAACAGTGCTGCCGCAGGAATGCAAAACCATGCCCAGTCTCTTTTTTGATATTTCTTTAAAATTAAGTACAGTCCTAGGGATACCCCAAGCATATATACAGTCCAAATAAGGGCCATAAGTTTAACCGAAGGCATTTTTAGTTCGGGTATACTGGCCCCACCAGGATAAAAACGTGCGCCCATGTCTATCTCATAATTAACGTGATAGTTTATTCTATATTTCTTAAATAGAAGTTCCCATATTTTTTTGTCTCCAGCATCAAAGTTCTCCAATCCAGGCGCAGAGAAAACAACATTCCCCTGTCCAACCTGGTTCCTGGCAATTATTGAAATTCCCTGGACTGTTAGTAACTTTTCCCCCGTACAAATTTGCCATCAGCTAAGGGGATTGGAATTGATTCAGTTCGCATACCGTTCCAATTACCGCCCAAAGAAGTGTTACCTGTTACCAGCACGGGACTGATAATAGCAAAAGGCTCACCCTCCGCTGCACCTGCTCCACCAGAAAGAATTAAATTACCACCAAGCGCCACCCACTGTCTGATGGCTTTTGCCTGCTCAGGTTGTATTTGAGGAGCTCTTTCTTTATCAATAATAATTACATCTGCTGCAGCCAGGGCTATAGGATTGCGGGGAAGATCTGCTGGTGGTAAGTATTTTATAGTGTTATAACCGAAACTGTTTTCCAACCAGTAAGGCAGACCATTAGCCAGCGGCTTTTCGCCTACACTTACCACCACATAATCTTCCTTGACCGCCATCCCCTGCACAACGGCACTATCAAGCATCCTGCCGCCGGCAATGAGCTGTACCTCAGGCTGATCTGCTGCCAGCTCTCCAGGTATAATAATAAATGTCTCAATCCTACCCTTGGGCAAAAGATCTATAACGCGCTGGTAAACTGCTCTGCTGCTGGAACTTCTCGCCTTATCTCTATCAGCAACGACCCTTAATAAAGCATCCTTTACTGCCGGCCCGTCATTATAAACAGCAATATTCAACTGGACAGGTTTGTGATTTTTATAAAGCCCGTTTAGTCCTGGTTTAACTTGTATGCTGACACCAGCAAAAGCCCAGTTCGGAACAAGCAGGAAAATAGCTGCTGTAAAAATTAAAACTAATCTCTTTAAATTCATCTCTATTTCTCTCCCTTACCAAACAATTGCTCTTTTACTTTAACCTGCATCAACGATGCATATATATCACCCTGGTGTATATAATACAGCGTATTTTCATCTCCCAGGAGCACGGGATTATGGCACCTGTCAACTTCATCCAGCATTAATATCCTGGGTTCTCGAACTCCTTGAAGTTCCAATTGTCTCAACCACTCCATTTCTTTATGAGTGCTTCTACCGCCGGGACTAGCCAGCATTGTGCTGGACGCCAGCCAATTATCTTTTTTACTGTTCCATAATAAATCTCCATTTTTACCTGCATATACAGAACGAATTTCACCTACAAGCCGGTGTACAGTAAACTGGGGTGAACCATCCGGCATAAATGTTAATACTTTTTCCTGCTGCCTGGTAGAAACAAAAGCAATATAACCACTGCTGCACCAAACGGGCTGTTCACCTTGACCCAGCTTGATTTCTTTCCCGCTTTTAACATCGAGCATATATAAAATCCCTGAACGCTGTATTATCATCCTGGACCCATCAGGTGACCATGTTGGGTTAATCCCTTTAGCCACCATTTGAGAATGGGGATTATTTCCTTTTTCTACTATCCATACTTTCTCAGCACCATAATGATCAATGGTTGAATAAGCTAGTTTAGAGCCATCAGGTGACCATGAAAGGTTAGTAATTTCAAAATTATGGTTGTTTGTAACAACCGGGTCAACTTCAAAAGATAAATTATCTTTTGATGCTGTTAACCATTTTGCAGGAACTATAACAATTTGCTGGTTATTTTTTTTATCTTTATCCTGCCGTACAAAAGCTACCATCCTGCCATTTGGTGAAAAAGCAGGACTATAATATAACCAGTTAGATGGTAAGTCTAAAGCCCGGTAGCTGTTTTCGTACTTATTTACTAAAAGCATTTGACCGTGCCTGGACAAAAGAATATTTCCTGTGGCAGGTGATACTGTAAAAGAAATATTGGTTTCTGAGTTCCAAAATTTAACCACTTCCTTGGGCTGCCTAAAGGCTGCAGGGCACCATGTCTAGAGCTTAACCACCAAAATACCGTCAAAAATATAATGAATAGAAGTGATGATACTATCCATACCTTCCTCCGTACTTTTTGTACAGTGCTCTTTCTTTTGTGCAGATAGGAAAATTCAGTGTGATCAATATTATTTTCTTTTTGATTAATTAATTTTTGTCTTAGCTCTTCCTGCAGCTGGTAATTAACCGGGATTGTTTCTCTCATCCGGCGCATATGGTGTAAAAGTTGTTGTACCGAGTTTTCAGCATTTTTTCCATCATCAGCTTTACGCCTGTAATTATCCAAGGGAAGAACTTTACCACGAGGACGTTCTTTATCTTTTTGATCTTTTTGCATTTTGCTCTCTCTCCAAACTGCTTTTATTCATTTTCCCGCGAAGCATTTTTAAGGCTCGATGATGAACCATTCGTACCGCCACTTCAGTTTTACCTAAAACTTCACCAATCTGCTTAAATTTCAAGTCACCAACATACCGCAGTGCCATTACGTCACGGTAATCGGGAGGCAGTTCATTTATCAATGTCTGCAGTTGATTAACTTCTTCACTCAACATCATCTGTTCCTCAGGAATTTCCTCAGCAGTAATCTGCTGGTATATAGCCTCATCAGGGGTAGCTAATTCACGATTCTTCCGCATATAATCAACATAAGCATTGTGTGCAATGCGGAGTATCCAAGAAGAAAACGAACTCTCCCCCCCCGATAAGTGTTAAATTTTTCTAAAGCCTTTATGAAAACCAGTGTGGTTAGGTCATCAGCATCCCAGGTATTTTTAACCCTATATCTTAAATAACGGTTTACTCGAGCAAAATTTTCGTTATAAAGTGTTTCAAAATCTTTTTTTAAGTCAGGGTGATGTCCAAGTGTTTCTTTCATGAAATTAAGACCCCCGGTATATTTTTTTCATAATATTAGACATATTAAAATTAATTTTGTAACTAACTAGATATCTAAATTTATGTAAAAAACCCTTGATCTTATCACCGTAAGGTATTTGCATCCGAAAACACGCCGGCACATATACTTGAACGAACGCTTAATCCTCAGGGTGCCTGCACAGCTCGTCGCTACGCTCAACTATCAAATATAGAAAAAAGGCTCACAAAAGAGCCTTCTATTTTTCATTCTTAAGCTTATATCTTATATATTCCAAACCCTCGGAAAATTTAGTAGGTGTAAATCCGAAATGTTTTTTTACTGCATTTTTACTGGTAATATTGTCTTTTCCCAGCTGGGCAAGTTCCACCGTAGTCACTGGTGGGTCATTCATAAACCGCTCCATTATTTTCACTGCTATTTTTACTAGCGGCATGGGTACCGGAAGCTTAGCCTTTTTAATACCTGTTACCTCCATTAATATATCCAGCATCTGTTCATATGTTAGGTGCTCAGGTCCACCTATGTCTATTACTTTGTTTCTATAATTACCAGGGCTCTGAACAATCTTAAGAATACATTGTGCAACATCTTTAACAGAGATTGGCTGAAACTTAACTGAACCATCCCCCGGCAGCATAACAACGGTAGGTGTCATTCTTAGCGCCTGCAGAAGCCTGTCAACAAACCCGAAGCCCGGTCCAAAAATAACTGATGGTCGTAAAATGGTGTAGCTAATTCCACTGTTTACTACCTCTACCTCCGCCACACCCTTAGAGTAGGCATATTTATACCTGGGATCGGTAATGGCACCTAAAGCACTCATATGTATGAAGTGTTTTACACCGCCTTCTTTAGCGGCTTTCAAAACGTTTTTAGTCCCATTTATGTTTATACATTCATAAGTCATGTTCTTGCTCTCACGTATAATGGCCACCAAGTGAATAACTATATCTACACCTGTACAAGCAACAGCCAGTGATACTGGATCAGTGACATCACCCTGCACCAATTCAACACCGGCAAGTTCAGTATTTTTGGTACTGCGAACCAGGCACCTTACATTCATACCAGCTTCTGTAAGCATTTTTACAACATGCCTGCCTACATAGCCGGTGGCACCGGTAACCAGTATCATTATATCACCCCACTGGCTTCATTATATACTTATTTGGGCTGCAGCGACAGGGGTAATTTAGAATCGGTATGTGATTTTTTTCTTTATTGATACTATTATTGATTTTCACTATTCTTTTTTGTAAAATATTAGTAAGTAAACATCCGGTAGAAATTATTTAACTGCAGTCCGACGCTTGATAAAGATATTAAGCCCGGGCTGTATTTTTTTGTTTTCTCATTAACTTATAAATGTATAATTATAGTTAGCATTTACATATGAGGTGGTGCATAAATGAACCGCAGCAGTAATCTTGGACTAATTCTGGTATTAATAGCAACTTTAAGCTTAAGCACAGAAGGTATTGCTGCAAAAATAGCATACCAGGGAGGAACCAGTGTAATGACCGCACTGGTATTAAGGTACATCATAGCAGCCCTGGTTTTTTGGGCAGGAGTTTTTATACTAAAAGAAAATTTCCACCTGCCCGTCAGGAGTTTAACCTTTTTAATGGTGTTTGCTGTCAGTACCCAGGGGCTTACTGTTCTCTGCCTTTTTTATTCTTTTAAATACATTCCGGCAGCCCTATCTATTCTATTATTGTATATTTACCCCACTGTGGTAACCTTTTTAGCTTATTTCTTTCTCCAAGAACCTTTAACAAAAAATAAATTAACAGCACTAATTCTAACCCTCGCTGGAAGTGCTATTATTTTGGGGCAGCCTTTTGACAACCTGGATATACGGGGTATAATCTTTGCCTTTGCCGCAGCTGTTCTGAACTCATTGTTTGTAATAGGCACTGCCAAATTAGTCAAAAACATCTCTGTGCTTGTCTTAAATACTTATAACTGTACTGCGCTGGCAGTTTTTTACACCATTATAGGCTTTTGCTTTAATTCATTATCCCTGCAGTTAACTACTAAGGCGTGGCTCTCAATAATTGAAATGGCATTAATCTGCACCGTGCTGGCCACAGCTGCTTTCTTCCACGGCATAAAAATGCTGGGTGCATCGCGTTCTGCCATAATAAGCACTTCTGAACCGCTGTTTACAGGTCTCCTGGGTTATTTATTTCTCAATGAATCTTTAAATTCAATGCAGATAACGGGAGGACTTTTTATTATACTAGGCGTATTACTACAAAGAGATAAAACACCCGGCCATGCCTCACAGGGCTAAACCTGCTATTACCTGTCCTAATAACCCCATTGCTAAGCCCAAAATCCCCATTTTTATAACAAAGGAGGTTAAGGCATCGTTACTCTGCCAACCACCGGAACTAACTATGCGATAAAGCAATGCAATCAGGGATATTATAAATACAGGTATACCAATTACCGTAAATAAAAAACTAATTAAAATCATTATCATCGTCCCTTAAGGAGGTATTAAATTGCTTTATTCTTACGGTAAACATCAACCCAAAGTTCATCCAACAGTTTACATAGCACCTGGTGCTGCCGTTGCTGGTCGTGTTACTCTAGAAGAAAATGTAAATATTTGGTTCAATGCCGTTATTCGCGGTGACGTAGATGAAGTGGTGGTTGGCGCTAATACCAACATTCAAGACTGCTGCGTTCTCCATGAAGAAAAAGGTTACCCCTGCATTGTAGGTAAAAATGTAACTGTTGGCCACAGTGCAGTACTCCACGGCTGTACTGTAGAAGATAATGCACTAATTGGCATGGGTGCTATAGTGTTAAATGGCGCCAAGGTAGGCGCAGGAGCAGTGGTGGGGGCCGGCGCACTGGTAACCCAAAACCAGGAGATCCCCCCAAATACACTGGCACTGGGCTCACCAGCCAAAGTAGTACGTGAATTAAAACCAGAAGAAATTGAACAATTTAAAAAGTCAGCAGCAGAATATATAGAAGTGGCAGAGGTCTATAAAAAAGAAAATAATAAATAAAATTGATCGAGTAGGAGGGAGTGATTAACTCCCGTCCTCTCACACCACCGTACGTACCGT
>JACDOL010000027.1 GCA_017656165.1 Desulfotomaculum sp. | reverse complement strand
TCAAACCCTCTTAAGCCAGTTCTTTCAGTGCTTCTTCCACCTGTTCGGCGCTGGGAGCTTTCCCGTGCCAGCCCACCTGGTTCTCCATGAATGATACGCCTTTCCCTTTTACTGTCTGGGCAATAATTATGGTGGGCCTGCCGCTGGTCTTCTTGGCCTCTTCAACTGCGTTTAAAATCTGCTCCATATCGTGACCGTCAATTTCAATTACATGCCAGCCAAAGGCGCGGAACTTATCTGCCACCGGTTCCGGCGACATTACTTCGTTAATATGGCCATCTATCTGCATCTTGTTGTAGTCCAAAAAGGCGGTAAGGTTATCCAGCTTGTAATGAGACGCAGCCATGGCTGCCTCCCAGATTTGTCCTTCCTGGATTTCACCATCTCCCAGCAGTACATATACCCGGTAATCTTTTTTATCCAGCTTCCCGGCCAGGGCCATACCATTGGCTGCTGACAGCCCCTGCCCCAGGGAGCCGGTGGACATATCCACCCCGGGCAGCTTCTTCATATCCGGGTGGCCCTGCAGCCTGCTCCCCAGCTTGCGCAGGGTCTTTAACTCATCTTTATCGAAGCAGCCTCTTTCAGCCAGGGCAGCATAGAGCACCGGGGCCGCATGGCCCTTGCTCAGCACAAACCTGTCCCTGTCCGGCCAGTACGGATCTTCCGGGTTTATGTTCATAACTTCAAAATACAGTGCAGTTACAATGTCCGCCGCGGACAGAGATCCGCCGGGGTGACCCGAGCCTGCTTCTCCAAGCATGGTAATGATGTCCCGGCGAATTACTTTAGCTATTTCCTTCAGTTCTTCCAGCCGGTTTTTATCCATAATGCAGTTCCCTCCAAGATATATTTATTTTTTATAAACAGCCATCTGTTTAAAGCCTTCACCAATTACTTCATGTACATCAGCAGTTATGACAAAAGCCCGGGGGTCAGCCTGGTGTATAATGTCTTTTAACTTTGTCACCTCACTGCGGTGAACCACTGACAGCAGGATATGCCTGTCCCTCCCCGTATACATGCCGCGGGCATTCCAGACAGTAGCCCCCCGGTCCAGCTGCTTCATTATTTCATTTCCCACTGCCCGGGGCTCGTTGGTAATAATGATAAACCCCTTGGCATATGAAAAGCCGTCCTGGACCAGGTCAATGACCTTGGATATTATGAATATACATATCAGGGCATACATGGCCAGTTCCCAGGATTTAAAGACAATCCCGGCCGATAATACCACCAAGCCATCAACCATGAACAGCAGCTGGCCGATATCATACCCGGTATATGAACGCAGAATGGCAGCCAGCATATCTGTCCCACCGGTGGTGCTCTTGAAGCGGAACACAAGTCCCAGCCCCAACCCGTTTAATACACCGCCGTAAATGGTGGCCAAAAGAAGATTATCGGTGGGCACCGGTAAAAAAGGGGCAGTAAGATCAATGGCCAGGGAAAGAGCAATGGTACCAAATAAAGAGTTTAAAACAAAAGAATAACCCATTCGTATAATACCGGCAATGTACAGCGGGACATTTAATGCCAGCACCGCTGTTCCTACCGGTACACCGAACAGGTAATAGATAATGGTGGCAATACCACTGACCCCACCGGCGGCAATTTTATTGGGGACCAAAAACAGGTTAAGCCCCAGGGCCACAAGCAGAACCCCAATTAATATACCTGTATACTGTTTTATCAACCTGTACATTAAATCACCCCAGACCACCGTCTAAGGTTATAATTCCCAAATTCTTTGTTCCAATTACAAATTCCTGCAAAAACTGCCAGACCTGGGATCAGACCCTTAAGACTGCTTTTCGTTTTGTGTTCTCCTGGCGTTCTCTTTCAGGTAAGCCTGAATAAAGGGGTCAATATATCCATCCATCACCTGTTCAGCATTCCCTATTTCCACATTGGTACGGTGATCCTTCACCAGCTTGTAGGGGTGAAAGATATAGGACCTTATTTGGCTTCCCCAAGCAATCTCCTGCTGATCGCCCCGCAGTTCCGCCAGTTCCTGCTCTCTTTTCTGCAGTTCCAAATCCAGCAGCTTTGCTTTAAGCATTTTCATGGCGGTGTTCCGGTTGGAAATCTGGGACCGTTCACTTTGACAGGAGACCACAATACCGGTGGGCAGGTGGGTTATGCGCACTGCCGAATCGGTCTTGTTCACGTGCTGGCCGCCTGCCCCCCCGGCCCGGAAGGTATCAATTTTTAAGTCTTCGTCCCTGATTTCTATATCTATGTCATCATCTTCCGCCTTGGGCATTACATCCACCGAAGCAAAGGAAGTATGCCGGCGCCCCGCTGCATCAAAGGGTGAAATGCGCACCAGGCGGTGAACTCCTTTTTCTGCCCTTAAGTAACCAAAGGCGTTGGGACCGCTTATTTCCAGGGTTGCACTTTTTACCCCGGCTTCATCGCCGGGCAGCATGTCTAATATTGAAACCTGGTAGCCTTTATCTTCTGCCCAGCGGGTGTACATTCTTAAAAGCATTTCTACCCAGTCCTGGGCCTCGGTACCGCCCGCCCCGGCATGCAGGGTAATTATGGCGCCGCCCCGGTCATATTTGCCGGCAAGAAGCACTTCCAGCTCCATATTTTCCAGCCTGCTGGAAAGCTCTTTATAGTTTCCTGCCGCTTCTTCGATAATGGAAGGATCGTTTTCTTCTTCCCCCAGCTCTACCAGCACTGCCAGATCTTCCATATCCCGGTGCAGCTGGCTGTAAGCACTTACCTGGTCCTTTAAGTGAGACAGTTTCCGGTTTAACTTCTGGGCCCGCTCCTGGTCATCCCAGAAGCCCGGGGCCATCATTTCCTGTTCCAGTTTTTCTTTTTCTTTTATCTTCCCATCGATGTCAAAGAGAACCCCTCAAATCTTCCAGGCGTTTCTGCAGGGCCTTTATTTCTTTTTTCAGGTCTGCAAGTTCCATTTGCGCTGTCCTCCCTATTTATTGGGTATTAGTCCGGGCGCCATAAATGGCGCCCCAATGGGCGTGATTTATCACGCCCATTATTTGTTTTTACCGCAGCATTTCTTATATTTCTTCCCGCTGCCGCAGGGGCAGGGGTCATTGCGGCCCACTTTTTGTTCCCTGCGCACCGGCTGCTTAGACTGCTCCTCATCCTGGTACCTGTTTTCCACAACGTTGCGCCTCTGGGGCTCTGCCTGTTTAACTATATTAATCCGGAAAGCATAGCGCACCACGTCTTCCTGGATGCTGGCAATCATGTTCTGGAACATTTCGTAACCTTCAAATTTGTATTCAACAACCGGGTCTTTTTGACCGTAACCTCTCAGGCCGATACCTTCCCGCAGCTGGTCCATGGCATCCAGGTGATCCATCCATTTGCTGTCCACGGTGCGCAGGATAATCATGCGCTCCAGCTCCCTGAGAGTTTCGGCTCCCAGTTCCTCTTCCCGCTTTTCGTAAGCTTCCAGGCTCTTTTTCAAGAGCAGATCTGCCAGTTCCCGGCGCTCCATTTCCGGGTCGTCTATGTCACTTACTTGTATTTCATGATTGGGCAGGAAAACCTGTTCTGCGTAGCGCAGCAGACCTTCCCGGTCCCACTCTTCCGGGTATACCCCCTCCGGGCAGTAGGTGTCCACCGCCCGGTTTACCACCTCGGCTATCATATCCTGCACATGTTTTTTCATGTCTTCACCGGTAAGAACCTGGCGCCGCTGGGCATATATCAGCTCCCGCTGCTGGTTCAGCACATCGTCCAGCTGCAGGACGTACTTGCGGATGCTGAAGTTCCGGCTCTCCACTCTCTTTTGAGCCGTTTCTATAGACCTGGTAACCATTTTAGCTTCAATAGGTGTATCTTCTTCCAGCCCCAGCCGTTCCATCAACCCGGCAATGCTGTCCGAACCAAACAGGCGCATTAAGTCGTCTTCCAGGGAAAGGAAAAACTGGCTGGAACCCGGATCTCCCTGGCGCCCGGCACGGCCCCGCAGCTGGTTGTCAATACGGCGGCTTTCGTGACGCTCTGTTCCGATTATGTGCAGCCCGCCCAGCTCAATTACTTTCTGCCTTTCCCTGTCCGTTTCTTCTTTGAATTTTTTCACCAGCTGCTGGTACAGGGCATCGTGTTCCGGGTTTCCAGGGTCATATTCTATCCCCTGGCGGCGCATTTCTGCCTGGGCTAAAAACTCGGGGTTGCCGCCCAGCAGGATGTCAGTACCCCGCCCGGCCATGTTGGTGGCAATGGTCACTGCCCCCAGCCGCCCGGCCTGGGCCACAATTTCCGCTTCTTTTTCATGGTGCTTAGCGTTCAGCACCTGGTGGGGAATACCGCGTTTCTTCAGCATCCGGGAAAGCATTTCAGACTTTTCAATGGTTACTGTACCCACCAGCACCGGCTGCCCTTTTTCATGCCGCCGGGCAATCTCTTCCACCACTGCTTTGAATTTTGCCGCCTCAGTTTTATAAACAACGTCGGGCATGTCCTGCCGTATCATCGGCTTGTTGGTGGGAATGGGCACCACATCCAGGCCGTAAATGCTGCGGAATTCTTCTTCCTCCGTCAGGGCAGTACCGGTCATGCCGGCCAGCTTCTTGTACATCCGGAAGTAGTTTTGGAAAGTGATGGTGGCCAGCGTCTGGGATTCCCGTTCAATTTTAACCCCTTCCTTGGCCTCAATGGCCTGGTGGAGACCATCACTGTACCGGCGGCCGAACATTAAACGGCCGGTAAACTGGTCCACTATCACCACTTCACCGTCTTTAACAACATAGTCCCGGTCCCTCTTCATCAGGTTATGGGCCTTTAATGCCTGCAGCAGGTGGTGATTTAACTCGGTATTCTGGTCATCGTAAAGGTTATCTATACCCAGCATTTTTTCTGCTTTGTCAATTCCCTCTTCGGTGAGGGCCACAGAATGAGCCTTCTCATCCACCGTATAATCAACGTCTTTCTGCAGCCTGGGAACTATCCTGGCCATGGTGTAGTACAGCTGGGTAGGTTTTTCTGCCTGGCCGGATATAATCAGGGGAGTGCGGGCCTCGTCAATTAAAATGCTGTCTACCTCGTCCACAATGGCATAGTTGAGCTCCCTCTGCACCATCTGGTCGGGGTGCAGGGCCATATTGTCCCGCAGGTAATCAAAACCAAACTCGTTATTTGTCCCGTACGTCACGTCGCAGTTGTAGGCCTCTCTGCGTTCATCTGCTTCTAAACCGTGTACTATTAAACCAACTGAAAGGTCTAAAAAACGGTACAGCTGGCCCATCCATTCACTGTCCCGGCGGGCCAGGTAGTCATTAACGGTAACTACGTGAACCCCTTTCCCGGTAAGGGCATTTAAGTACACCGGCAGGGTGGCCACCAGGGTTTTACCTTCACCGGTTTTCATTTCTGCAATCCGGCCCTGGTGCAGAACAACACCACCGATCAGCTGGACGTCAAAATGCCTCATTCCCAGCACCCGCCGGGATGCCTCCCGCACCACGGCAAAGGCCTCAGGCAAAAGGTCCTCCAGGGTTTCCCCGGACTGCAGCCGGTTTTTAAACTCCCCGGTTTTAGCCCGGAGTTCACTGTCAGATAAAGCCTGAATTTCCGGTTCGTACCCGTTAATTTGATCAACCACCCGTTGAATTTTTTTAACTTCCCGGGCATTCTGGTCAAATAACCCCTTAATAAATTTCAGCATCGGGGACGTTTTCACCTCACATTAACATTAAAGAGAGGAACCCACTTAAAGGTTCCTCTTTTTGTCATGATGCATCATCTTATTTTATCATTATCCACAGCTTACTTCAAGATAGGGCCATTATATGAAATCCGGCTCAATAAGGCCGTAGTTTCCGTCCTTCCGCCTATACAGCACATTAACCTGATCTGACTCTGCGTTGGAGAACACAAAGAAGTTGTGGCCCAGCAGGTTCATCTGCAGGATAGCTTCCTCCACCGACATTGGTTTAACGGCAAAGCGCTTGGTTTTAACCACCTGGGGTTCCCCGTCTTCTTTGTTACCCGCTTCCACAGGTTTCTGCACTGTTTTGCCGCCTGCTCCCCGCTGCCTTTTTTCAAACAGCTTTCCTTTATATTTTTCAATTTGTTTTTCCAGTTTGTCCACCACCAGGTCAATGGAAGTGTACATATCGCCGGTGGCTTCCTCTCCTCTTAATATTAAACCGTTAACCTTAACCGGTATAGTTACTTCCACCTTTTGATTGTCTTTTTCTACCAGCAGTGTCACCTGGACATCACCCAGGTCATCTGAAAACTTTTGCAGCTTGCTCAAGCGCTTTTCCACGTATTCTCTCAGTGCCGGTGTGAGTTCAATATTCTTACCCCGGACATTAACTTGCATATTTTCAACTCCCTTCGCAGAGTTATGTATATATTTTATTTTACCCCCAAATTAATGTATATTTACTTTATCTTAACACAAATATATGGTAGGGTAAATTATTAAAAATATTTAAAGGGTACGGTTTAAGACCGTACCCTGTTGTTTTCACCTTTACTACAGCTTTACTACGTTAGCAGCCTGCGGACCGCGTTCGCCTTCTACAATGTCGAATTCAACTTCCTGGCCTTCATCTAAGGACTTAAAGCCGTCTTCCTGGATGGCGGTAAAGTGTACGAACACATCGCCCCCGTCTTCTTTCTCAATGAACCCGTAACCTTTCTTTGCGTTGAACCATTTTACTTTACCTAACACTTAAACATTCCTCCTAAAAAATATAAATAAATGTTACCTGAAAATCCAGGTGATTAATTCTACCATATTTAAAAACATAATGTCAACAGCACCAGGCGACAAATATTGCAAAAAGCATTGTCGAAAAAAATTTATTATAACCACAGCTTGTGGGTATAATTCTGTGGACAATGTGGATAAGTCTGTTAATAACCCTGCAAATGGGGCTTTTCACTGTGGGCAACTTTATAAAATCTTTCACTTTTTGTCATCTCATGTTTTAAGCCGCGGCAATATTCGTCGGATATTATGAATATTTTGGCGTAGCAGCAAGAGTCAATACCAGCACCTCACCGGCCCCTGCCTGTCGCAAAACATCAGCCGCTGCCGATATTGTGCTGCCGGTGGTTATAACATCGTCAATAAGCAGCAGTTTCTTTTGGTATATATTTACATTTTTTGCCAGTTTAAAAGTATCCCGGGTATTTTTCTCCCTTTCCTGCCGGTTAAGCTGCGCTTGAGGCACAGTGTCCCTGTACTTCACTAGAATATCTGCCAGGGGTTTATCAAGCCCCCCAGCCACCACCCGGGCCAGCAGGCGGGCCTGGTTAAAACCCCGGTTTCTCAACTTTTCCCCTGTCACCGGGATAGGAACAACCATATCCACCCGGCGGTAAAGCATTTCCCCTGTCACCTGCTGCACCATTAATCTGCCCAGCGGTTGAGCCAGCTGTTTTTTCCCCTGGTATTTTAAGCGGTGCACAGCTTCCTTCAGCGGACCGGCATAAGGCCCCACCGACCGGGCCGCGGTAAAGGGCCATTCCCGTTCTATGCACTCCCTGCACAGGGAACCCTTATTAACAGGACGGCCGCACCGGCAGCAGTAAGGCTGCTTATTTTTTTCTTCCAACCACAGTGTACAGTGCTGGCAGACATCACCATTAGGGGACCGGCTGCCGCAGAGGGGACATTCCTCCCGGGAAGGGAATATTAAATTGAGAAGTCCTTCTATTAAAAAAAGCATCCGGTACGGCCACCTTTAACGCTAAGGTATTATTTTCTCAAGAACCCGATGTTTTTCCTTTCGCTGAGGGTTTGATGAATCAAACCCCTGCATTTGGTCGTTTTAGAACAGAGGGGGCGGCAGGCCCGCCCCGCATTGAAATGAATTGAAGAATTATTCTGCATTTACTGTCTGCTTCCTGCTTTTTTTATGTCATATACGCATCCCTCCACCTTTTCAGCCAGGAAGCGGTCCAGGTCGCTGTAAACCATTTCCAGTATTTTTCTAGCCTCGCTGTTAAGCTGCATTTTCACCCTGGCCACTGCCTCCCTTTTAAACCCCCTGGCCTGTTCCGGTGTCAGTTTCCCGCTGCGGTTTAGAACCTTAGCTTCTTCCACCAGCGGCATAAGCGATTTTACAGCGCCGTCAACCGCTGTTTCCAATGCCCGCAGGTAGTTCTCCAGCCAGGGCAGCCGGCGGCGGAACTTTAAATAATTTGCTGATTGGTGTATCAAATACACCAGCCACCCACCCAGGATAGGAATTAATGCCAGGACAATATCGGCAGCAATTTCCCGGGGAAACAACTCCATACCCTTCCCTCCCTTTAAGAATTGGGCGGGCTGTAAAAGCCCGCCCGGTAATTTAAATTACACCACAGCCAGCTCGGTTATTTGACGGTCTACAATCCTGGCACTGTCAATGGCCGCTAAATCACCGCCGCTGGAAGTAAATACATTCTTGGCAAGTATATTTTCCATGGCTGTTTTTACCTCGGCATCGGTAAGGGTATCCAGCGGATCAGGTACACTAATGGTTACTTTTCTGCCCTCAGCGTTTAAAAATTTCATTTCCAGGGTAACTGACATTTATAACTCCTCCTTTCAATTTAATCTTAGACGTTGTCTAAAGAGCTCTTGTTAACCCGGAAGATCTTATTCAATGTGTACTTCTGCAGCCCGGCCAGGATAATACCCACATCATACACATCCTGGTCCGGGGCAGACACCTTGACATTGTTGTAAGACTTTCTGCCAAATACCGGGTCACCTTTTTCATCCACACCCTTTTCTAAATACAGCTGCATGGCGGAATCAATCACATTGTTAACAACCGGCATTAAAAATCCCTCCTTTGATAATTTTTAGGGCCGGCCCGTTCATCGATCGATGGCTATATTTTAAACCCCGGTTGTGAAAAAAGAAAAAGCCGACTGGCACCCAGTCGGCAGTCAAGTAACCCATATTTTATATCAAGTAACGGCTTCTTAATTGTCAGGATCGAAAAATAAGCGCAGGCGGTCAGATAGTACGGCATTGGTTACAGCTATGGAAGCCTGGCCTCCTAAAATAGTCAGCATATGCAGGTGGTGGCGGTCAAAACTGCCAGGCCGCCTGCTGCCCAGCACTATTACACCTTCCACCCCGGCTGCGGACACCAGGGGAACGGCAATTAAGGAACGCAGCACCTGTGCCAGGCCGGGCTGCCTTCTCAATTCCGGCCGTTTACGGGTGTCTTCCACCAGCACCGGCTGCCTGCCTTCTGCCACCATACCCACAAAACCCTCCCCGGGGTAAACGGGCATGCGTTTAAGCTTATGGGCCCAGGGGCTGTCTATAATTACCGGGTCAAAGTAACCCTGTTCTTTCCTCCACAGGTAAATGATGCCGGTGTGGTAGCCGGCCACATGCTTAAACTCTTTAAGTACCAGCTTAAGCAGTTTATCCAGGTCGCTCACCGCCAGCCGGCTGGAGACATTGTACAGGACTTTTAAATCCCTGTTGGCCAGCTCCAGGTTGACGTACAGTTTGAGGATATACTGCCCGGCTATCACCGGGATAAAAAGCAGCACCGACCCTATGACACCTGTTTTGCCGTACAGGAGGGCCATCAGCATTCCCACCGGGACAGTGAATAAATATGTCAGGGCATCCCATTTCAAGGTATCTATCCAGGTCAGTGAGGGATATATATCCCGCCGGGGCAGGTGATAAAAATATACCAGCAGATGGTTGATGGCATAATAAGCCGCGGTAAAGGCCAGCACCGGGAGAAGGTTGTCCGGTGCCATCCTGTGGGTTTCAGTCCCCCCCAGGTACCTGTACAGGTAAAAGGCCCCGCTGGCGGCCAGCACATACTGCATGGCGTTAAAAAGAGTTGTACGAATGGGGTTCCCCCGGTTGGCAATTCCCCCCGCCACCAGCGAAGATATGCCTGTCACATATACGGCGGCAGGGCCCCCGTACACCAGGAAGGTGGCAAAAATAACGGCATACCCGCCGGTAACCAGCACCTGGGGAAAAGTAACCGCAAAAAAGTCGGCCAGTATAATTAACCCCACCATGGCCAGCAGTTCCCGGCCCAGGTCAATATCAAGGTAAGGAAATAAATGTACCAGCATATAAAACCCGGCACCTATCACCAACCAGGTGTACAGCACGTAGGCAATGCGCAGCAATGGTTTACCTCCGAACTACTTTTTATATATTAAATAATTCTCTAATCTCCTGCTCTGTCATCTTTGAAAGCAGTGTTTCTCCAGGCTTAATAACCGAATTAATCATTGCTTTCTTCTTTTGCTGCATTTCATATATTTTTTCTTCAATTGTACCCCTGGTAATCAAGTTTATCACCTGCACAGAATTCTTTTGTCCTATACGATAGGCCCGGTCGGCGGCCTGCTCCTCCACAGCAGGGTTCCACCACGGGTCATAGTGAATTACCATGTCTGCACCGGTTAAATTCAAGCCCGTGCCCCCGGCCTTTAAAGATATCAAAAAAACATCGCGCTGGCCCTCGTTAAATGCCTTGACCATTTGTCCCCTGGTTTTAGTTTTAGTAGAACCATCCAGGTAAAAATATGCTATCTGTTCATCATCCATAAGATTGCTGATGATTTTCAGCATTTCAGTAAACTGCGAGAAGAGCAAAATCCTGTGTCCGCCTGCTGCAGCATCTTTTATAAAGTCCCGCAGGTACATCAGCTTGCCGCTATCACCTTTATAGTTTTCCAGGAATACTGCCGGGTGGCAGCAAATCTGCCGCAGCCTGGTTAATACCGACAGAATTTTAATTCGGCTTTTTTCAAATCCGCTGGCGGCTATTGCCTCTTCAATTTCTCCCTTTGCTTTCTGCCAATAAGCCAGGTAGACCTCTTTTTGTTCCCTGGTTAAATCAGTCAGCACCTTATGTTCAAATTTTGGCGGCAGTTCCTGCAAAACATCTTTTTTCATCCTGCGCAGTATAAAGGGAGCCACCTGCTTTTGCAGTTCCTTTAAAGCCTTTTCGTCCTTGTTATTTAAAATGGGACGCTCATATTTCTTCACAAACTGCTGGTGAGATAACAAGAAGCCGGGCATCACAAAGTCAAAAATGGACCATAGTTCTGTAAGATTGTTTTCCAGCGGGGTTCCTGTCAAAGCAAAATAACCCTTGGCCTTAATTGTTTTAACAGCCCTTGCACTCAATGAATTTGGATTTTTAATATGCTGGGCTTCATCCAAAAAACAGTAACCAAAATTAATATCTTTATACTTATCTATATCCCGGCGCAGTAAAACATAGGATGTTATAACCAGGTCTGCATTTTGAGCTTCAGTGATCAGTTTATCCCTTTCTTCCGGTGTTCCCGAAACCACTACCACCTTAAGACCGGGGGCAAACTTTTGAACTTCATCCTGCCAGTTGTAAATCACAGAAGTAGGGGCGATAACAAGTACAGGCTCCTGCATCCTTTCCCTCTCGGAAACAATAAAAGTGATGGTCTGAATGGTTTTCCCCAGCCCCATGTCATCGGCTAATATCCCGCCAAAACCATACATGGCCAGTGTTTTCAGCCACTTAAATCCTGTCTTTTGATAATCCCTCAGGGTGCCCTCAATGCCGCTGGGAACATCAAACTCCATATCCTGCGGCTCAGTGATATTCTGTACCAGCTGTTTAAAGGAAAGATTTCTTTCCGCCCGCAGATTTGACTCCCTTAAACAGCTGTCAATATATAAAGCCCTGTATTTCGGCAGCCTGATAACACCTTTATTTAAACCGCGCTCTGAAATGTTTAATGCATCCATCATTTTTTTCAGCTGGTGTAAGTGCGGGGTATCAAGGGGCAGAAACGAGCCGTCTTTTAAACGGTGGTACTTTTTCTTTTCTTTCAGGGATTTAAAAATATCCCTGATTTCAGCTGGATTAATATCATCTAACTGCAGGCTGAATTCCAGCATATCACTGCCCTCGTCAAGGCGAACTCTGCCTGAGAAAGATGACACCGGCCGAACCTGTATTTTGCGAAATTTTTCTGTATAAAATACATCTGCAGCTTCCTGTATTTCAGGAAGGATGTGATAAACAAAGCGGTATATTTTTTCTTCTTCCCTTAAATACAAGGTGCCGTTCAAAACCTGAAACTCCGCTTCTTCCAACAGGTCCAATATTATCTTTTCTTTTTTTACATCGCGCACTAATATTTTGTCCCCTGCGTTACGCTGGTGCCGGCCGGCAAAGGGATTAATTATTATTTCACCATATACAAACTTCACTTCTGCCAAAACTACACTGTCTTGCGTGTCCAGGTAAATTTCTGCTTTCAGCTGTCCTTCATGCATGCTTTCTTTCACTGCAGGAGAGATTTCTACCTGCCCTATCTGTTTTATTACCGGCAGCACTTCTGCAGCAAAGCGTTCTTTATGCTTGTTGGATAGGCGTATACCACCGGGGGATTCATTAAGAGCATTTATAACCGGTGCCAAAAATTTTCGCTGGTGCTCCGAAATTCTATAAACCTTCCCGTTAAAAAAGAAGTACTTTCCTGTGGGCTCCAGCGGAGATAATTTATATTCCTTCAACCGCAGCACCAGGTCTTCCTGTTCCATATCTAACATGAATTGAAGGGGCATATCCTGCTCGATAATTTTTAGTTTTTTATATTCCTCACCGAACAGTTTTAAATTAAATTCACTATCATGCAGCATAGAAAGCAGCCTCTTGGCAGCAGCCCGGTTTAATATCACCTGCTTACCCTTAAATAACATTCCCTGGCGCCTCTGCCAGCTATTATACTGCCAGGAGTCATCATAAACACTTTTTTCAATTTGGTATAATTCATCTAAAAAATTTATAACAGGCTGGTCTTCCGGCCTAAAAGTATGAACTGACGGGTTGTACTCAAATTTTTTTCCAAAAGGAATATTTTTCCCGTTCTCCATCGCTTCCAAAATACTTTTTACATTCCTGACAACATACAGCTTGTCTTCACCCATGCGCAGCGAAAGAGCCCAGACGGTCTGCTTTCTAAAGTCTATCATTTCACTAAATATTTCCAAGGTCGGTTCTAATTTTACGTATTTTTTAACCGGGCTGTTTAAACAATAATCAAACCAGTTTATGAAATTATCTGCCAGCCAATCTTTACCGGCATATTTTCCCGTTTTATCCCTGCTAATCTGCTGGCAGACCTTTAACAGGGCAACAACATGCTTGCAGGCCCCATCAAACTGGTAGTGGGCAGGGCAGTCACAGGCTATTTTTCTTATTTCTCCGTTTGGGGCAAAACATACTGCTGTTATGTAATTTTTACTGCCCAGCACCCTGGCTTCCACACACATATTTTTCTCATCAATTTTAATATCAACTACCCGGTCATTCCTATAGTAATTTAAACCTCTTATATATACATTGTAATTTTCTGCTATCTCTTCAATGATTTCATCGGGTACAAAGAACATAACCCACCCCGTCCATTGTATTTTTTCTGGCCTCTACCAGGGAAGCTTGTCCATGTACTCCCCCTTTAATATGGGGTTAATCTTAGCTTTTAACGGTTCCGGTACATCCTTCAGCTTTAAATGGTCAACCTTTAATATATTTACCGTATCAACCTTTACCATTTCCGCCAGTTCCCGGGCGGTTAAATTGTGATTTTTACGAAGTTCCTTAACGCTTTTATTTTTAATGCCGAAGTTCCAGAACACGGTTTATCACTCCAAAAACCTTTTTTAATAATCTTTGATGCCATCAATGTATATTCCTGCACCAAAAGGCATTTTCACTCCTAAAAACACGCCGGTATATATACTCTTGAACAAACGTTAAGACTTCCGGATACATGCGCAGCTGGCCGCTTCGCTCCTCAGACATACTCCGGTTAAGGGGTTTGATAAATCAAACCCCTTAACCGGCACCATTTACGTGAGGGTTCGATTTATTGAACCCTAAACATGCATTACGTCAATAAAATATGGAGGTTATCTTATCCACTGTTGAGACAGGACTCCTGCTTAAACCGCAGGTTGTACCTTAAGCTGAGCCTTTTTAAAATTTCCGCCGTATCGTCTGTGCTGCCGGTATCCACCAAAACCAGCTGACGGTAGGGAGCCTTTTTAACCAGCTGGTTAATATACCATTCCACCCTGTCAGCCTGGTTGCAAAACCGTATTTCCAGTTTTTCAGCTGAATATTCCCTTTCCAAGTAAAAGTATTTAACTGCCACCCAGGAAACCCATACTGCAAAAGTACAGGCAAAAAACAAATACTGCCCCGTCACCTCACTCACCCCCGTACTTTAAAATATTTACGGGAGCAGCAATAGGTGCGGGGCAGCCAGTTATTTACAGCGCATCGGCCCGCAGAGCTTCTGCCTTGTCAGTGCGTTCCCAGGGCAGGTTTAAATCCAGGCGGCCGAAGTGGCCGTAAGCTGCTACCTGGCGGTAGATGGGACGGCGCAGGTCTAAGTCCCTGATGATTGCTGCCGGGCGCAGGTCAAAGTGCTTTTTAATTAACTCCACCAGCCGCTCTTCTGAAACCTTCCCCGTGCCAAAGGTTTCTGCCATAATGGATACAGGCTTTGCTACACCAATGGCATAGGCCAGCTGAACCTCGCATTTGTCAGCCAGGCCGGCAGCAACTATATTTTTAGCCACATAACGGGCGGCATAGGCTGCAGAGCGGTCCACTTTAGTGGGGTCTTTCCCGGAGAAGGCCCCGCCGCCGTGACGGGCATAACCGCCGTATGTATCAACTATAATCTTTCTGCCGGTAAGGCCGGCATCCCCGTGAGGGCCGCCAATAACAAATTTACCTGACGGGTTGATAAAGTATCTTATACTGTCATCCACCAGTTCCTTGGGCAGAACAGGTAATATTACCTTGTTGATAATATCTTCCCTGATGGTTTCCTGGGATACATCGGGGTGATGCTGGGCAGAAACCACAACGGTATCAATGCGAACAGGCTTTCCATCCTCATATTCCACTGTCACCTGGGTTTTACCATCGGGACGCAGGTATTCCAGTTCCCCGCTTTTACGGACTTCAGACAGTTTCCTGGCCATTTTATGAGCCAGTGATATGGGCATGGGCATTAATTCTTCTGTTTCGTTGGTGGCAAAACCAAACATCATTCCCTGGTCACCGGCACCAATGGCTTCCAGTTCATCTTCATCCAGCTGACCCTCCCTGTATTCCAGGGCCTTATTTACACCCTGGGCAATATCCGGGGACTGCTCGTCAATGGCAGTAAGCACCGCACAGGTGCTGCCGTCAAAACCAAACTTGGCCCGGGTGTAGCCGATATCGAGAACGGTATTTCTGGCCACCTTGGGGATGTCCACGTAGCAGTCAGTGGTAATTTCCCCTCCCACCAGCACCAGTCCGGTAGTAACAAAAGTCTCGCAGGCTACCCTGGCCTGGGGGTCTTTAGCTAAAATCTCATCCAGTATGGCATCGGAAATCTGGTCGGCAATTTTGTCGGGATGCCCTTCGGTTACTGATTCTGAAGTAAACAGCATTCTTGCCAATTCAAGACCTCCTCTTCATAGTTCGATTTGTGAACTTTAAAAAAACCTCTCCATAAGGAGAGGTTTTTATGCACAGCTAAAAACTTCCTCCTCATCTTCCGCAGGCTTATATTATGCCAGCGCAGGAATTGGCACCTTGCAGACCAGGTTGCCGGGTTTCATAGGGCCAGTCCCTCCACCTCTCTTGATGAGATTAATGTATTTATTTGTCAAAGTCTTTTATATCTTAACAGACATTATATACAATGTCAATTTTTATCTCGTCATAGGACCTACATCCACCAGTACCGCATCAAGCCCGAATTTTACAACTTTCTCCCAGGGGATAACCACCTCTCGCCCGGCCCGGAACACCCCCATTTTGCGGGAAGGGGAAACAACTATGGCCGTAACCTTCCCGGTGCTGAGATCAAAATGCATATCTGTCACCGAACCCAATTTAGCCCCGTCAGATATATTAATAATGTCCCGTTTGGCCAAATCGGTAGCTTTATACATACTGTCACCCCCTTACCCCAGCATATGCTGAAGGGATCTCAAGGGTTACAGTACTATCTCAGCCGGGAGGCCAGGAAACGTTTGCCATAATTTATAAATATAAACAGTTCTTCCATGCGCAGCAGAAGGGATGCCAGCAGGTACACCCCGGCCCCGGTGGAAACCGAAACGGCTACCCGGGCAGCAAGCCCCAGCGTACCATAAGCAGCAAAAAATGCCTGGGCGTAAATGTCAGCATAATGAGTAACAACGGCCATTACAGCTGAAGCCAGCAGAACCTGAAATGTAAACCCTAGCATTTTCATGTTCCACAGCTTCTTAACTCTCCTGGATAAAAACCAGGACAGCATGGCGGTGTTGCAGAGGGCAGCAATGGAGTTAGCCAGTGCCAGTCCCCCATGCTTAAGAGGGCCAATTAACAGCAGGCTGAAAATTAAGTTAATGATTATGGTAACCACCGTCAATTTTACAGGCGTTTTTGTATCATGCAGGGCATAAAAGCCCCTGGTAAGAATTACATTAGCCGCCTGCCCCACCAGTCCGATGCTGAAAAACAGCAGAGCATAAGCAGTCATTTCTGTGGCCCGGGCATCAAATTCACCCCGTTCAAACAGCAGTTTGATAATGGGGTGGCGGAGCACTATCAATCCCACCGCCGCCGGCACCGACATCATTACAACCATCCGGAATGTGCGGCGCAGGGTAGCAGCCATATCCCCGGCAGACGGGTCCACCGCCTGGCGGGTCAGGGTGGGATAAAATGCCGTACCCACTGCCATTACGAACAGGCCGATGGGCAGCAGGATCAGCCGGTTGGAAAAGTTAAGCGCAGCTATACTGCCCTCAGCTAAGCCTGATGCCAGAATGCGGTCAATGATTATGTACACCTGGTTCACCGATACCCCCAGTGCCACCGGCAGCATCAGCGACATTACCTTTCTCACATCGGGGTGACTCCAGTCAAAGCTTAAGCGGCAGCGGAAGCCGGACCGGTACAGGGCCGGGATTTGAATTGCAGCCGCCACCACCATCCCCAGGACGGTACCAACGGCCAGGCCCTGAACTCCCATAACCTCCCCCAGTGTCAGTGTAGATATTATTACCACAATATTGGCAGCCACCACACTAAAGGAAGGGATGGCAAAAATGTTGTTGGCATTTAACAAACCATTAAACAGTGTTGACAGGCCCATAAACACCAGCATGGGAAACATAATGCGGGTCAGTTCCTGGGCCAGTACAGCTGTCTCTTCATTTAAGCCGGGTGCTAAAATTTTAACCAGCACCGGGGCGCCAAATATCCCAATACTGGTGAGGACAATAAAAGCCAGCCCGGTCAAATTTGTCACTGTTCCAAAAAGCTGCCAGGCTTCCCTGCGCTGGCCCCGGGCTTCGTACTCGCTGAAGATGGGAACCACCACGGTGGCCAGGGCCATACCCAGCACAGACTGGAGTACATAGGGAATAGTATAAGCCACCAGGTAAGCGTCTGTGACACCGGTGGCACCAAACTGCTGGGCAATTACCGTTTCCCGGATAAATCCCAGCAGGCGGGAAAGCAGGTTGATAAGAGCAATAACCAGGGTGGCTCTGGCAATAACACTTCCTGCCGACATCAGCAACACTCTCCAAACTTATTATTTATAGCTTGCCGTCACGGTAGATTTTTTACACAAAAAAGAAGGGCAACAGGTTATTATTCTGCATGTTTTATTATTTTCCTGCTGCCAAATATTTTAAAGTTTTAGTAGAAAATTAAAACATGTCCATCATGCGCTTGAGCACTGCTGCTGCCTCCGCCCGGGTAGTGGTGCCCTGGGGTATAAACCGGTCCGGTGCTCGTCCATTAACAATCCCGTACTTAACCATCATTGAAACTGACGGGCGGGCCCACAGGCTGATTTCTTCCAAATCGCTGTATTTTTCTAAAGTCTTATCCCCCGAATGATAGGGAATTAACCCCCCGCTGACAGCCCGGGCAATCATTACAGCCATCTGTTCCCTGGTAATGGGGTCATTGGGCCCAAAAGTATGCTCGGAGTAGCCGGCTACCAGTCTGGCTGAAACTGCTGCTCCCACCGCCCCCCTGTACCAGGCATCGGCAGGGACATCCCGGAACACTGCAGCATCAGCAGGAGATTCCACCAGTTTCAGGGCACGCACCAGCATGGCAGCAAACTGGGCCCGGGTGAGCTTAGCGTTAGGACGGAAGGTGCCGTCCGGGTAGCCGCTCAGCACTTTCACCCGGGACATGTAATCTATAACCTCTTCAGCCCAGTGCCCACCGGTGTCCTTAAATTCTACCGGTTCCTGGACAGGCAGGCGGCTTCTTAATGCAGCATACGCCAGGTCATATACTGCTTCTAATTTATCAGACTGGCGCTGTTCCCCCCGGGGTAAGTAATATATATTGGTCCCCACCGGGATATCTTTAAGCAGAACGCTGCCTTCATACCTGCTGTTTTTTACCAGCTTGACCGGCGTTTCCGGGTCCAGGTCCAGTTCTTCACCGCCGGCAGTAACAATACGTTTCCCGCCGCTGCCGTCAAATTTAATTTCCCCCCGCAGCGGCACCTGGCCGTAAATAAGACTGAAAGGCTGCGGCCCTTCCGCTATCTTACTGCCTCTTACTTCAATGGTGTATACCCCATCAGCCGTGTTATGTATTGTAATTACTTCCACATTGTTTTTATTGTCCCCGCCGATGAAGTTGTTCCCCCACAGCACCCGTCCGTCCGGGACAGTTATTTTTAAATCCAGGTCGTTAACCAGTGCCTTTGCTGCACCGGGCCGCTGGGGGTAATCGGTCCACACCAGGGTAGCCCTCAGCGGTGCTCCACTTTTAACTTTAATTTGAAACTTCAAAACCTGGTCATCTTTTATTTTAAATTTATCGTAAAAAGCAGTGGCGCTGTCCTCTAAGGCCATTATTGAAGCCTGCAGGTCAATGAGCCCAAAACCCTGGCTGACCCTGGGTTCACCGGGCAGTTCCCGGGCCCCGTGAATTAAAGCGGCTTTAACCAGGGCTGCCGATGGGGTGACGTTTTTAATATCGGTAAAATACTGCCTGGTTAATGCCGCGGCACCGGCGGCCATGGCTGTGGCCATGCTGGTGCCGGATAAATAGGAATAACCATCTTTCTCTTCTTTGTTCCGGGATGCAGAAAGCACCCAGGTTCCCGGGGCCACCAGATCCGGCTTAATGCGCCCGTCTGAAGTCCCCCGGCTGCTGAAAGAGGCCACCTGGTAGGGGTTGTCGGAGTCTGCATCAATGCCCCGGGGGCTCTCGGCTGCCCCCACCACAATGGCATTTTTAGCAGCACCTGGAGATGTTACATACCACAGTTCCCCGTCAGCATAGTTGCCTGCTGATTTTAACACCAGCATATCGGGGTGTTCCCATACAAATTTATCCAGTGAGCTGGCATGCCGGTCGTATTCCCCGCGGCTTTCAGAATAACCCCAGCTGTTGGAATGAATCCGGGCCCCGGCCGCATAAGCATCCTCCAGCAGCTCATATATACCGGGAATCTTCAGGCTGCCGATTTCTTCATTGTAGGCGGCCTGGAAGTACAGGCTGGCATCCGGGGCGATACCCTTAAGGCGCCTGCCCGATTCAGCCCCGCTGCCGGCTATTGATGCCGCAATGTGCGTCCCGTGGCCGAAAGGGTCGTCTGCCCCGTCACCGCTGTAATCTACAATATCTATTACCCGGTTTCTAAGGTCCGGGTGCAGGGTATCCAAAACCCCGGTACCCAGGCCGGTATCGGCAGCACCTATAATCTGCCCGGATCCGCTCAGCCCCAGGCCGTTTCTTATAAAATCCGGATTATTCCATACCAGGGGAGCACCCAACACCACAGCAGACACGTCATTTTCCGGCAGGGCCTGCCCGGCCCAGGCAGCATTTAAAATTAAAAGAATGCTTAATAAACAGCACAACAACACCACAAGTTTTTTTCTTAACATCATCTATGTACACCCTTTGGCAAACTACTCCACTATATAAAGACGTACTATTTTTCTTTTTCGTAACAATTAATTTTTCTACACTAAAAAAACTTATCCTTTGTTTAGACAAAAGAAAAAGGTACCAGCACTTCCTGTTGGTACCTGGTTAAAGATTAAATTATAAACCAAGCAGTTCTTTCACCTGCTGCTGTATTTCCTCAACCCTTTCCGGTGATTCCGCTTCAGCATATATTCTAAATAAAGGTTCCGTTCCGGAAGGCCTCACCAGTGTCCATGAACCGTCCGCCAGCAGAAGCTTGGTGCCGTCCTTGGTAATGCGGCCGGTAACTTTCTGCCCTGCCACTTCACCCGGGTTGAAATCTTTTAATTCTCCCAGCACCCGGGTCTTCTCTTCATCCGTGGTCTTGACGTCCAGGCGCCTGCTGTAAACCCGGCCAAACTTCCTGCCCAGTTCTTCCAGCAGCTCAGTCAATGTTTTGCCGTGGTACGCCATTATTTCCACTGCTAAGAGCCCGGCCAAAATCCCGTCCTTCTCCGGGATATGCCCTTTTATAGACAGGCCGCCGCTTTCTTCGCCGCCCATGATAGCGCCTTTTTCATTCAGGCACTGGCCGATATACTTAAAGCCCACCGGGGTTTCTTCCACACTCTGGCCGTATTCCTCCGCAATCCGGTCCAGCAGGTGAGTTGTGGCCACCGTCCGTGCTGCCGGTCCCCTAATTCCTTTAACCTCCATCAGGTGGTAGTAAAGCATGGGAAGAAACTGGTTGGGAGTTATGTACTGCCCGCCGCTGTCTATAATACCAAACCGGTCTGCATCCCCATCCAGGGCCAGTCCTATATCAGCACCGGTTTCTTTCATTTTCTGCTGCAGATCTCCCAGCGAGTGCCCGGTAGGTTCAGGCATACCGCCGCCGAAAAGCGGGTCCCGGTAGTTATTTATGGTTTCCACCCGGGCACCGGCCATTTTTAAGATGGTATCGAGGTAACCTATGCCGGCCCCGTACATGGGGTCCACAACAATTTTCAGGCCGGCTTTTCCTATGGTGTTAAGGTCAATTAGGTTGGAAATGTGTTTTACATATTCGTCAAAGGGATTAATATCTGCAACGTTGTTGTAATCGGGGGTATGGTGGAGTTCAACCATGTGCCCGTAGCGTCCTTCCGCTTCTTCCAGTACTCCCTGGCAGTGTATTTCCTGCTGTTTTTTAATATTTTCTTCAATCTGTTTAGTTACATGGGGAAGGGCCGGGCCGGCATATTCCGGAATAAACTTGAACCCGTTGTACTCCGGCGGGTTGTGGCTGGCAGTGAGCATCACTGCCCCGGCAGCGCTGTGGATTTTAATGGCATAAGCAGTGACCGGGGTGGGGGCTGGTTTATCTATTAAATAAACCGGTATCCCCTTTTTTCTCATTTCCTCCGCCACTTCTTCGGCAAACCGGTCAGAAAGAAACCGGTTGTCATAGCCCACCACTATGCCTCTGTCCTGCAGTCCCTCAGAAATTATGTAATCGGCCACAGCCCGGCTTACCAGGCGCACATTATCAAAAATAAAATCCTCGGCAATTATTCCCCGCCAACCATCGGTTCCAAAAGCTATCTGCAAGGGCATACTGCTTCGTCCTCCAATCCGGGTTTTATATTACTACCTTTTATATTACATACAAACAATATTTTTCCTGCCTCCCAGGAACATTATTCATATTATGGCAGTATAGTTTAATTATGTAATTAACTGGCAATAATAATAGCAAAGGATAAAAAGTATGTTCAAGGGGGCAGATCATGAGCATGACAAAAATAGTAAAAATAGATAAACGGCAGAAAATGTATGAAGATTACTTGAAATGGCTGAAAACAAAAAAAGCTAAAAAGACTAAAAGATAACCGGGTAAAGATACGTTTCCATGAGCCCCTGCTTTAAAGTCCACCTGGGCTTCCATTTGATTTTTTCAGCTGCAAGAGTACTGTCAAGGCAGCTGTCTGTTATATCTCCCGGGCGGGGCGGGCTTACCACTGCTTCCCCGGGGAAACCAGCTATGTCTTTTAACAGGCTGAAAAGTTTATTAATACTGGTGGGATTCCCGGTGCTGACATTAAGCACCCGGTTATCCCCGGCTGACAGCGCTGCCAGGTTAGCCCCGGCAGCATCCTTTACATATACGAAATCCCTGGTCTGCCGGCCGTCACCGTATATAACCGGGGAGGCACCGCGGCGCAGGCATTCTATGAATTTTGCCACCACTCCACCTTCTCCAAAACCGTCCTGGCGGGGACCGTAAACGTTAGCATACCGCAGGACTGTATATTCAAGCCCGTAAAGCCTGCGGTATAGTTCCAGGTAGCGCTCGCAGGTATGCTTAGAAAGCCCATACCCGCTGCCCGGTTTTACGGGGTGCTTCTCATCCACCGGCAGGTATACCGGGTTCCCGTAAACAGCCGCTGAAGAAGCATAAATTATTTTACGCACCCCGGCCAGGCGGCAGGCTTCCAGCAGGTTAACCGTTCCCAGCACATTTATCATGGCATCGTCAACGGGATTTTTCAGGGACAGCGGCACGCTGACCTGGGCTGCCTGGTGAATTACTATTTCCGGCCGGAACTTACCGACCAAGCCAATTAACTCCCTGCTGCATATATCTGTACTGCTGAATTCCGCCCGGGGGTTAAGGTTATCTTCTCTGCCGGTGGAAAGGTTATCCACCACTAAAACCCGGTAATCCTGTTCCACCAGCATATCCACAATGTGTGAGCCAATAAATCCTGCTCCCCCGGTAACCAGTATCCGCACCGGTGCATACCTCCATTTGAACTGGGCTATATAATGTTATGCACCGGTAAAGATTATAATGACTAATAAAAATCCCCCGGTCTAGCTTATTATTTCTTTCAAATACCTGCGGAAATCCTCTGCCAGGTCTTCCCTTTCCAGGGCAAACTCTACAGTGGCCTTTAGGTAGCCCAATTTATCTCCCACATCATAGCGGCGGCCTTCAAAAGCCAAACCGTAAATGGCCTCACACTGGGCCAAGGCCTTTAGAGCATCGGTTAACTGTATCTCACCACCGGCTCCGGGCTTCGTCTTCTCCAGGAAGTGGAATATCCTGGGGCTGATGATATAGCGGCCCATCACCGCCAGGTTTGAAGGAGCTTCTTCCACCTTAGGTTTTTCCACCAGGTCTTTTACCCGGAAAATATTGGCATCCACGGCATCAGCTTCAATAATACCGTACTTGTTGGTATCTTCCCTCGGTACTTCCTGTACTGCTATGACACTGTAGCGGTAGTCGTCATATACATCAATGAGCTGCTTTAAACAGGGTTTCTCACTGCGCACCACATCATCACCCAGGAGTACGGCAAAGGGCTCGTCACCGATAAACTTGCGGGCACAGTAAATGGCATGCCCCAGTCCCAGCGGTTCCTTCTGGCGAACATAATGTATGTCCACCATGGTGCCGATATCGCGCACCATTTTTAACAGTTCTTCCTTACCCTTGTTAGCCAGCTGCACTTCCAGTTCCAGTGACTTGTCAAAGTGGTCTTCAATGGCCCGCTTGTTGCGGCCGGTAATAATTAAAATATCTTCAATGCCTGAGGCTACAGCTTCTTCTATTATGTACTGAATGGTAGGTTTATCAACTATAGGCAGCATTTCCTTAGGCTGGGCCTTGGTGGCCGGTAAGAATCGCACTCCCAGGCCGGCGGCAGGAATAATGGCTTTGCGGATTCTTTTGCGTATCAGCATATAAAAGATACCTCCAGTACCAGTATTTTAAACAGTAACGTTTAATGTCAGTGTATATCTCATGCAGTTATTGTATTAATTAACTTATTAAACTGAATTTTCCTGCCGTAATTATGTTTTAATTTCCTTATTTTGAACCCCATGTTCTTTTGGGCGCCATAAATGCGCCCCTA